>CAYWOV010000557.1:0-3566 GCA_964459965.1 uncultured Planctomycetaceae bacterium
TGGACGTGGTAAATCCGGTCGGGAAATGCGCGAATAAATTCGACCGGATCGACGCCCTGCCAGATCAGGTGGCTGGGGTCGAAGTTGAAGCCGAATTCCTCGCGGTTGTCGAGTGCTTCGAGCGTACGTTGCGACGAATAAATGTCGAACGCGATTTCGGTCGGATGGACTTCCAGGCCGAATTTGATGCCGCACTCCTGGAAGACGTCGAGGATCGGGTTCCAGAGTTCGGCCAGGAGGGCGTATCCCTGGTCGATCATTTCGCGGGGAGTGGGCGGAAAATCGTAGATCAGGTGCCAAATGCTCGAGCCCGTAAAACCATTGACCACGCCGACGCCGAGCTTTTGGGCGGCTCGGGCGGTATTCTTCATTTCCTCGATGGCCCGGCGGCGAACGCCATCGGGTTTGCCGTCGCCCCAGACGTGCTCGGGAACGATTCGCTTATGGCGGGCATCGATATTATCGAGAACACATTGGCCGACGAGGTGATTGGAGACGGCAAACAATTGCAGGTCGTGCTTTTCGAGCAGATCCCGCTTTCGGCCACAATAAGTGTCGTCGGAGATGGCTTTGTCGACCTCGAAATGGTCGCCCCAGCAGGCCAGCTCAAGCCCGTCGTAGCCGAATTCGCGCGCTTTTTTGCAGAGGGTTTCCAGCGGAAGATCGGCCCATTGACCGGTAAAAAGCGTGACAGGGCGAGCCATGGCGTATCCTTCCTGCGGGGATGCAAAGGGGCCAATTCATGTGAGGAAACGACCGAACCCGCGGGGGCCAGCGGTGATCGAGCGCGATTTGCCAGACTAGAGCAGCGGCCAAATGAAGTCAATAATATGGTCAGACGCTGAAAGGACCCCAGATGGCCAATGCAAAAGTCGACGTGGTGGGGCAGGACGACATTCCGGTTGTCGTGGAACTGTACAACCGGATCTACCGTCCGACGCACGACGTTCAGTTTTTCCGCCGGCGGTTTTTGGGCCGCTACAACGTGCTGATGCTGGTGGCCACGCTCGACGAGATGCCGGTGGGATTTTTCATCGGTTTCGAGCTGAAGCCGACCGTGTTTTTCGCCTGGCTTTACGGTGTGATGCCCGAATTTCGCCGCAAGGGGATTGCCTCGCAACTGATGGACGGGGCCCATGCCTGGGCGCTGGCCCATCAGTATCCGACGATCCGCTTCGAATGCCACAATCAGCACCGGCCGATGCTGCAATTGGCCATCGGCCGCGAGTACGACATTCTGGGCATCCGCTGGGATCCGGACCGCGGCGAAAACCTCGTGATCTTCGAAAAAATACTCTCGCACGACGCTTAAATCGGCCTCGCCGACGGTTGCGGTTCCGCCGCCAACAACAGCCACTTATAATGCCGGCGCTATGGGGTCGCTCTGAACAGGGAGTTCATTTTGGCGCCGTCGAAAATTCTGATCGCCGACGACAACATTCAAAACTGCGAGCTGATCGACGCCTACCTTTCCGAGGAAGGCTACGAGCTGTCCGTCGCCTACGACGGCGTGCAGACGATGAAACGCGTCGAGGAGCTGCAGCCGGACCTCGTCCTCTTGGACATCATGATGCCCAAGCTCAGCGGCTACGAGGTCTGTCAATGGATGAAGTCGAACGCGCGGACCAAGGATATTCCCGTGCTGATGGTGACCGCCTTGAATGAGCAGGGCGACATTGAGAAGGCGGTCCGGGCCGGCTGCGACGATTTTCTTACCAAGCCGGTGAACAGTCTCGAGCTGAAGACGCGTGTGAAATCGCTCTTACGCGTGCGGCACCTGACGAACGAGCGCGACCGACTGCTGGCCTATATGGCGGAAGTCGAGATGGCGCGAAACCAAGCTTCCGCACGATAAAGTCTACGCCGCCACCACCGGCAAGACGTACGGCCCCTTTGGTACGACGGCGATTCGGGCACTGGGTCCGTAAATTGCCAAGGCGTCGGCGACAGCCTGTTCGACGCTCGGAGCCGAGTCGACAAACAGCTGTGACAACACGTCGGGCGAAAGTCCGGTCGTGACGAATCGCGGCTTGGCCTTCCGGCACACGTGGGCCAGTTTTTCGAGTTGCCACTGGTCGAGCACGAAATAATCCTTGCCCAAAATCCGCTTCATGAACGTCTCGACGTTGGCGTTTTCCGTAAACAGCCGGCGGAATTCGGGGCTGCCGATGCCTTCGCTGAGGCTGGCCGCCATGATGATCGTGCCCCCCTGTTTGACGATCGGCAGCACGCCGGTCAGGCCCTTGACCGCCTGATAAAACGTCGTGTCGAGAGGATAGCCCGCGCTCGATGTGACAACGACGTCGCACGGCTCGGGGATCGTCACTTTGCAGACCGACTCGACGAACTCGACCCCCTTCAAGAACGCTTGCTCCATGTCGCCGGCAACCAGCGAAGTGATGCGGCGGTCTTTGTCGAGCGATACGTTGACAATGAAATCGCAACCGGCCATCCGTGCGATGCGGGTGTTTTCCTCGTGAACCGGGTTGCCGTTGAGGATGCCACAATCGGCCAGGGGATGCTCCAAAAAATCAGGCCCGTGCCAGACTTTCACCGTCTCGAGTGCCGCGATCCCCGGGCAAACCAACTTGCGGCCGCCGGAATAACCGGCCATGAGATGCGGCTCGATCAGTCCGGTCGTGATCTTGAGATCAGCCGTTACGTAACGTGAGTCGATCCAGGCGGGGACGCCGCGCGGCGAATTTCCCAGAAATGTATGCTCGGCCAGGTTGCGGCCGTCGTGATTTTCCACGCGGTACTTTGCCGCGATCTCGCTGCCGACAAGTTCGACTAACTCGTCGCCCAGGTTTGGACGATGCAGGCCAGTCGCGATCAGGACCAGGATCTTGTCTCGCGGAATTCCCGCCTGTTCCAGCGTGGGCAGGATTTGCCGCAAGAGAAATTCATTAGGGACCGGCCGCGTGATGTCGCAGATGACGACGCAGGCCGATCGCTTGCCACGAGCCAATTCTGCCAAAGGCGGCGAGCCGATCGGATTGGCCAGGGCGGCAGACAGGACTTTTTCGGGCTCGGCCAGCGGTTCGACCGGTCGCAGGCCTAAAGGGCCGACGAGATTGGCATCGGGTATTTCGACTTCCAGACCCGTTCTTCCGTAATCCAGAGCAATCCGCATCTTCTTTCTTCACTCCCGGATCTAGTGCTTCTCGGAATTCGTCTCGCCTTGCAGCGTAAGCGTCAGTCGCCGGCGGCTGGCGTTGTCACGGTGTTCGCACAAATAAATGCCCTGCCATGTGCCCAAGACCAGGCGGCCGTCGCGAACGGGCACCGTGACGGAGGATCCCATCAGCGACGCTTTGACGTGTGCCGGCATGTCGTCCGGCCCTTCGACCGTGTGACGGTAGGGAAAATCCTCCGGGGCGATCGCGTTGAGGGACGCTTCCAAGTCGCGGAGCACATCCGAGTCGGCGTTCTCATTAATCGTCAGCGACGCGGACGTATGCATGATAAAAACGTGGAGCAGCCCTGTGTGTACGGCGGTCAATTCGGGCAATGCCGCCACGATTTCATCGGTGATCAAATGAAATCCGCGGCGACGTCGCTCAAGT
>CAYWOV010000558.1:0-3565 GCA_964459965.1 uncultured Planctomycetaceae bacterium
ACCGGACATGCGCGGCCGCGATAGGGAACCTGGCTGACGACCGCACAGACGGGCGCTCGTTTCACGCCGGTGTACACCAGCTCGCCCGACTGGAGCCGCTCGCGATCCGTGCGGCCGATTGGCGTGGGCACGCCGTCGGTTATTGGGATCAAGTCGGTAGACGTCGTGCCGATGTCGATCAAGAGAGCTGCGCTCTCGGGAACCAGGCGGCCGGCGAACGTGGCGAGTGCGTGCCAGTTTGCGGCTGCGACTTGGAGTGGCGATTTGCGCGCTTGCTGCGGTTTGACGAAAGATCCGCTGAGCGCCTCAGGGGGCTTACGCCCCCCGCTCGAGTGCGGTAGCACGCTAAGTGCGGACGCTTGAAGCGTTTCGCAGGCGCTCATCTGCCAGACGTAGACCGGAATCGGGCCCGCTGATTGCTCGACGGCGGTGAGCACTGCGTCGACGCCTTCGCGCTTCGTGCGATAGCAGTCGGCCAGTTCGGCCGTCATGGTGAGAGCGATTGCGTCCGGCTTCTCAAAGGATGCGAGCAGTTCGTCGATCTCGCACGCGAGTTTTTCCGGCGATTTCCACACGGCGAAGGGACGGGTGATCGCCTTTCCGTTCGCGTCGGCCGCCTTTAAGTTCGCGCCGCCGATATCGAGCCCCACAACGCGCATCAAGATTCATGCTTTCAATGGATTGCGCGGCGCAATCGCCCGTCGGGCTTGAATACGATTGTTTCCGCCTTCCACGCGATCGGATTGTCCGCCCGTGCCGGCTGGAGGATTCTCGCCGCCAGGTTTTCCTCTGCCAAGGCCCGATAGCCGAGAAAGGAGGTTGTCAGCCGCGGATTGGCTTCGACGATTAGCGGCTGCGACGAGTCTGCCGGGAGAATCAGATCGAATCCGATGTATCCCGACAGTCCGTGGATCGAACGGCAAACCCGCGTCACCAGGCCTGCGACGTCGACTGATGCAGGCAAGCGGGCGGGAATCGCGCCCCCCCAATAGTGGAAGCGGCCGTCGTCGCTCAGGTGCTGCTGCCCGGCGGGGAAGACTTGCACTGAGCCCGAGACGCCGTCGGCAATTGCGGCCACCGACAGGCTTCGGCCCGCGACATACGATTGGATGAGGCCCTCTCTCGGACGACCAAATGTCGTCCTCAAAATTTCGCCCAGCCGCAGAAAATCCCTCTCGTCGCAAACGAAAAAAGTGTCCTGCGAACCGGCTCCATCGCGCGGTTTCACGACGACGGGAAATTGATACGTGGACCCAGTTGCCAAACTGTCGAATAATTGAGTAGGTACGGTCGGCAACTCGTGCCGCGCCAGATGCTCGCAGAAGGCGAGCTTGTCGGAGCACAACTGGATGGCGTCGGCCGAGTGGCCGAGAAAGCGGCCCCCGGCGTCGTCGACTTGTCGGCGACGTGCGAGCAGAATTCCGTCGGACTCGGGGGCGATGACGAAAGTCGCCTCGGCCTCGGCGGCGAGTTTCGAGAATAAGACCGATTCGTGCTCCGCCGACTCGACCCAATGGATGTCGGCCCAGTTGGCGAGGCCCCTTTCGTGCGCGTCGGCGGCGAGCCGCCGATCGAGCGATGTGGCAATGCGGCCGACGGAGCAGCCGGCGAAATCTTCGAGCAAGGCGGCGAGCATCGCCAGCCCCTCGGGGGCCAGCGAACTTTGCCGCAGCTCGCCGGGAAAAGCCCCGGAGGAAAAGTATTCGTGGACGAACAGACCCATCGTTGCCGCCGTTTGAAACGTAAGACTATCATATCGGCGCGCTGCACCACCCTCCGTGCCGGAGACAGACCATGACGAGCCCCGTCAATCGCCGAGATTTTCTGGCTGCCGCAGGCGCAACGGTCGCCGCCGCGTCCTTATCGAAGTCCATCGCTGCCGCAGGCCCAGACGGCAAGCCATCGGCCTCGTCGCAGCGGCTGCACAAAGCGGTCAAGCTCTCGATGGTCGGCGGGGCCGCGTCGCCCGTGGAAAAGTTCAAGCTGGTCAAGCAGGCAGGGTTCGAGGGGATCGACATCGATCGCCATCTCGATCACGACGAGGTCAGCCGGGCCAAGGACGAGAGCGGGTTGATCGTCCACGGCGTGGTCGGTTACGACCATTGGCGAAAGCCCCTCTCCGATCCCGATCCCGACGTCCGCAAGGCAGGCCGCGAAAGCTTTATCGGCTGCCTGCACGACTGCAAGGCCTACGGCGGCACGACGGCTCTGCTCGTCCCCGGCAAGGTGCAAAAGCACGTGCCCTACGCCGAGGCCTATCAGCGGTCGCAGGACGAAGTGCGAAAACTCGTTCCGGTCGCCGCCGAGCTGCAGATTTATATCTGCATCGAGAACGTGTGGAACGACATGCTGATCACGCCGCTCGAGATGGCTCGCTACATTGATGAGATCAACAGCCCCTGGGTCGGCTCGTATTTCGACGTGGGGAATTGCGTCCGCTTTGGCTGGCCCGAGCACTGGATCATGGCCTTGGGCAAACGGATCAAAAAGATCGATATCAAGGAATTCAGCCGCAAGCTGATGAATACCAAGGGCCCCGGCGCCGGCTTCGCTCTGAAGATCGGCGAACCCGGGGGCGATTGCGACTGGCCGTCCGTCATGGCGGCTTTGGATGCGATCGGCTATCACGGTTGGGCCACGGCCGAAGTCCCCGGTGGCGGGGCGGAAGAACTCAAAGATATTTCCCTGCGGATGGACCGGGCGTTCGCTCTGCCGGCCGTTGCCGCACGTTCTTAGGAGTGAAAGATGAATTGTCGGACAGCGGGGCTTTTGCCCGCGGCAGTTGTGCTATCGGCTTTCGCCATCGCTCAATCCGGTCTCGCGACCGCGGCGCCCGTCGATGTGAAAGGCGTCAAGCCGATCACGTCGATCGAGGGGATCAGTGAATACGAGCTGCCCAACGGGCTGCGGGTGCTGTTGTTTCCCGACGCGTCCAAGCCAACCGTGACGGTGAATGTCACGGTGCTCGTCGGTTCGCGGCACGAAGGCTACGGCGAGACCGGCATGGCCCACCTGCTCGAGCACATGCTGTTCAAGGGCACGAAGCTGTATCCCGAGCCGACCTCGATTCCCACCGCCATGAAGGAGCGCGGCGCGTTCTTCAACGCGTCGACCTGGCTTGACCGCACGAATTACCACGAAACGCTTCCGGCCAACGACGCCAATCTGGAATTCGCCATCCAGCTCGAAGCCGATCGTTTGATCAACAGCTTCATCCGTGGCGCGGACCTGAAATCGGAAATGACCGTCGTCCGCAACGAATTCGAGATGGGCGAAAACGATCCGGAGGGCATCCTGCTGCAGCGGATGATGGCCAACGCCTACGAATGGCACAACTACGGCAAGTCGACGATCGGCAACCGGGCCGACATCGAGCGCGTGCCGGTCGACAACCTGCGGGACTTTTACAAGAGGTTTTATCAGCCCGACAACGCCGTCCTCGTCGTCGCCGGTCAGTTCGACGAGAAGAAAGCACTCGAGTACATCACGAAATATTTTGGTTCCTTGGCCAGGCCCGGTCGCAAGCTCCAGGAGACCTATACCGAAGAGCCGGCGCAGGACGGCG
>CAYWOV010000559.1:0-3558 GCA_964459965.1 uncultured Planctomycetaceae bacterium
ATCAGGCGGAGCGCAAGATCACGGTCCTGTTGACGAGCCATTACATGAAGGACGTCGAGGCGCTCTGCAAGCGGGCCATCATCATCAATCACGGCCGCATCAACCACGACGGTCCGCTCGCCGAGATCGTCGACCACTTCGGCCGCCACAAAATTATGGACCTGCAATTTGCCGGCGACGTACCCGACGATCTGGGCCGATATGGCCAGGTGGTTGAGGTCAAGCCGCCGCGGGTGCGGATCGAGGTGCCCCGGCAGCGCATCCCCGAGATTTTGACGGCCCTGTTGTCCAACTACTCGATCGAGGATGTGGGCGTGCAGGAACGGCCGCTCGAAGAGGTGATCGCCGAGATGTTCGCCTCGGCGCCGCCGAGGGCCGATTCCGACGGGGCGAGGCGCTGACGATTGACCCGCCGTCTTACTGTTGCGTGAAACGCGGTCCAAGCCTCACAATTCGAGTTCGAGCTTTCGAATTGCTTCCCCGTTTACCGATTGCTTCGCACTGATGCTCACCAGCCTGCGGATCCAGTGGACGATTTTGAAGACGTGCATCGAAGAGCGGCTCGTCTACCGGGCCGACTTCGCCTTCGGCACGTTCGTCCGCTTTCTGCCGATCGTCACGCAGATTTTCCTGTGGGGGGCGATCTACTCCTCCGCGGGGAGCGATCCGAATCGCCGGATGAACGGCTACACCTACGGCAACATGGTGGCCTATTACCTGCTGGTGATGGTGAGCCGCGCGTTCTCCAGCATGCCGGGGCTCTCCGAGGGGATCGCCAACGACATCCGCGACGGCACGATCAAGAAATATCTCACGCAGCCGATCGACATGCTGGGCTATCTGTTTTGGTATCGGCTGGCCCACAAGCTGGTCTATTATGTGGTCGCCACGATTCCCTTCGTCATCGTTTTCTGGCTCTGCCGCGGCTATTTCAGCGGCTGGCCCGACGGAATCACGATCGCGGGCTGGGTCGCCTCCTTGGTGCTGTCGTTTCTCGTCGGATTCCTGATGGAGGCGTTGATCGGCCTGATTGGTTTCTGGTTTCTCGAGGTGAGTTCGCTGGTCTTCATCTACATGATGATCAACTTCTTCCTCTCGGGACACATGATCCCGCTCGACTGGCTGCCGGCCGCGATCAGCGGGCCGGTGCAGTTGCTGCCGTTCAAATATCTGGCTTATTTCCCGGCGGCAATCATGCTGCAGCACTACACGCACGCCGAGCTGGCGCGGGAACTCTTGATCGAGGTGGGCTGGGTGGTCGCCCTCTTCGCCGCCAACCGCATCGCGTTTGCCCGCGGCGTGCGGCGGTATGGCGCCTTCGGCGGTTAAGAGCCCTTGCCGATCTTCAGCCGTCAATTCGGAAGCGGCTTGCCGAGCAGTTTTCGCTTTTCGCGAATGAACTTGAGATGGTGATCGACGTGGTCGACATACGTCTTGAGAAGCTGCTCGAGCGTGACGTCACCGTGTTCGGTATGGTGTCCCACGCGGTTAAATGCGGCCGGCGGTAGCCGCCGCAGAATCTCGACCGTCATTAATCGGTTGAGTCGAAATATTTCGGCCGCATCGCGGGCTGAAAGATGCTCGTAGCCGAGCGTTTTGGCAAATGCCGTCTCGTTATATCCCACAAGCGTGGGTCGATCTTCGGCGGCGACTCGTTTCATGCGATCCGAGGCGATCAGATCGCTGTCCATCAGGTGCAGGATGATCTGCTGAATGCTCCACGTGCCGGGAACGGGAAACGCCAGCAAGTCGGCCCGCTCCAGCCCGGCGATCGATTTCGCGGGAATATCGGCATCGGCGGCGTACTTTTCGATCAATTCGCGGTTCACGGCACGACTCCCCTTTCGGAAGTGAGTTGCTGTCAGTCGCCGGCCGATGCGATGTATTTGCGATAGACGCCGGCGACGTCGGCCGCCTTCGTGTCGCCGTCGTGAATGTAGAGCGCATATCGCAGCCGCAGGTTCGCGCCGGGCTTGAGTACAAAGGGGACGGCGGCGTTTTTTCCGTTGGTGTACGCGCTCTCGCCGAACGGACTGATCGAAAACAGCCCGTAATCTCGGACGTGATACCGCGAGGGACGAAAGTTATGCGGATTGTCGAAGATCGCCACGCCGACCAGCTTGCCGTCGAGATTTCCATCGTAGTCGACCCAATTCGACGGCTTGCCCCAAGCTGCTTGCGTTCCGTGCAAGCCGTCCGCGTTGACGACTTTGCCTCCTTGAGTCTCGCGCATGGAGTTCGCGACTCGGAATCCAAAGAGGCCCTCTTTCGTATCGCCGAAAGTGACAGCGGCTTTTGCGGTCGACAATTCGGCGTCGTATGCGATCACCCGGTTGGCATCAATGCTGATCGTCGTCGATTCGATCAGGATCGGCTGCCCGTCCTTTCCCAACCAGTGATTGACGACCTTGAAACGAGCCGGATTGCCGTTGGCGACAATCGGATCGACCGAGACGTTTTCGATCTTTCCTCTTTCCGCCCAAAACTTGATGCCGTCGACTTCGTCGACCGAAAACCACAAGCCTTTGTGATGCGGATGGTCCCTCGGCTTTTCGAGCGACCGCGTCATGACCTGTCCGCCGGGAGACCGCACCGGCCAGAAATAGGGCTTCTTTTGCGTCTTGGCGAAGTGGTAAACGGTAAAGGGCTCGCCGCCGACCGAAACGTCGAGTGAATCGCCCTTGAGCGTCAACTGCACGCTGTTGTCCGCCGCGCGCACAAATCTCGCAGAAAACGCACCAGAAAGCAGCACTCCGCAGAGACTGGCAGTAATCAAAAGCGCTCGCACGGCAGTTCCCTCTCATGATGTTGCTTCAAGCCCACATTCGTTCCGCTCGCGGCCCTCTATTGTGCGGCGCCCCGCGCTTGCAGTCGAGTCAGAACGCAGGTAAAAGCGGTGCGACGCAAGGTGCCGCCTCCGACTTTGGACAAAATCCGAGATGCCCGCCATTCGACGACTGAAACCGTATCCCGCAGTTCACAGCCCTGCGCGGCCAGGTTGTGAACAAGGCCAGCGGGATTGGGAACTCGTGATCCACGGAGACCTGACGGACAAGCAAACCGATCTCGTCAGCCGCATGCTGGAGGTTCCCCGCCGCAGCCGCGGAATCATCTTTTTCGATTCGTGCGGCGGGAGTGCCTACGTCGGGCTCGCGCTGGCCAGCCTGATCCGCCTGCGCGGGCTCAAGGCGGACGCCGTTGTGGCGGGCGAGTGCTCGTCGGCGGCTCTCATGCCGTTTGCCGCCTGCCAGCGGCGATTTGTGACCAGGCATTCCACTCTCCTGTTTCATCCTATCCGTTGGCAAAGTGAGGAGAATGTGCGGCTTGAGGAGGCATCCGAATGGGCCCGCCATTTCCAACAGCTCGAGGGGGAACTCGACCAGCTCCTGGCTAAAATGTTCGGCTGCCAATTGGACATTCTTACTCGCTGGACGCGGCCCGGACGTTTCGTCAGCGGGCAAGAACTTGCCGACGCGGGACTTGCGCATCTGATCGACCTCTTCGCCGGCGATGTCTGGCAACAGATCGGCAACGTCTCCTGATCCTGCTGTCTTGATA
>CAYWOV010000560.1:0-3546 GCA_964459965.1 uncultured Planctomycetaceae bacterium
CCTACACGCGGCCGAGCTTCGGATTCTATGAAACGAGTTGGCGCGTGCTGAATGTCTGCGGGACTTCGCCGTGGACGCGGACGCCCCCGATTCCGATGCCGACAGTCCAGCCGCCCGCTGTGCAACGGCCAGCAACGACCAACGTGCCCGGCGTCAATCGGGCCGAACCTATTCCGCCGCGTGCGGTACCTCCCAAAGCAGTTCCCCCGCAGACGACGCCCTCGCAGGAGCAATTTCTTCCGCGGACAAATGAGGCTCAGCCGGCGCCAAATGTTCCAAAGGTGATTGTCCCAAAGACCGGTCAGGACGACTTCTCGACGGATTATCCGACGCGCACCTCAATGAACGAACCAGACGAATTCAATTCGGGAACAGCGTTCAATCCGAATGAGGGAACTCATCCGGAAATCACAGTGCAAGCATTCTGACGGACCGCTCACCGATCGGTCGGCGGCGCTGACGAAATGCGGACTGGCGATCGGAAATGCTTAGCGCGGCGCAGCCACGCGATCAATGACAACTGCCGGATGGCGACTAGCTGATGCTGCGTCAGCATCAAAGAGCAGGTGATCAGCTCGCGACCATTCTCGCCCTCGACCTTTTCCAGTGACCAGATTTGCGCGTCGAACGCCGATTTTTCAGAATCGAGCAGGGGGGCGATCCATTCCGCCACCTCCGCCGGTAACTGACCGATTCGTGTCTCATCGCTCACGAAGACAGAGACGGCACCCGGGTCGTGGGGATTCGGTTCGCGTTGCAGAAACACGCGCATTTCCACCTGACAGGCACGCAAGATACTTTGCCGATCGGACCCGTCCTCGTTGGAAAGTGAGACACCTTCGACGGCAACCGGCTGGTAAACCGCCACGCGGCGCCACTGTAATTTAGTTTTGAAGAAACGAGAGAGCATTTTCTTCGTGGCCAGTGGACAGTCGTTCGCAGCCATTGTGGCGGCCGTAGTAGCGCTGTCCGTTTACTCTAGGTTTCTCGCCTGCTGCTTGTTTCTGTTGCCGGCTTCGGATCGCGGCGCGTGTACCAATAGGCCCACAGAATCAACACGGCCTGCAACGGCAATCGCAGCAGATGCAGTAGCGACGAGGCTGGAATCAGGTCTTGATGCTGGTAGGCGTAAATGTTGGCTGGAAAGATGGCAATCAACAAAAGAATCAATCCCCAACCCGCGAGGGGCGCCAAGCGCTTGACGAGCAGCATGGCTCCTAACGCGATCTCAAAGACGCCGCTCAGGTAGACCAGTTCAAGGTGAAGCGGCAAGTAAGGCGGCATGATTTTCAAATAGAAGTCCGGACGGACGAAATGCATCGCGCCCGCAACGATGAAAAAGATTCCGTAAACGTAGCGGGAGACCGTTTTGAAGATTCTCATCGTGCTTCCCGGTCCGGCAACATGATCGCTCTGAGCAAGCCTGCCCCGCAAGAAGGCGATTTTGGCATCCTTTGGCGAGCAGCCGGCCTGGTCATTAAAACACTAAGGCATTCGTCCGCAACAGTCGTGGCCGTTACGCGCGGCCAAGTGTGCAAAAATCGGCCGACTGATAAACTTGAATTTTCGCGTTCTACGGGACGGCGCTTTCAGCGGCTTTGGGTAAGAACAACACACCATGACTTCTGGTACGTCGGTTCGCTCGAGTGGTATTCTTCTCTCTATTCTCACAGCGGGAACGCTTTCGCTGGCTGCCGCGCCGCCCGCACCGGAAACGCACGGTCGAGAGAAAACTCCGCCGTTAACGTCTCCGGCCGAGGCCGCGGCCCGCATGACGGCGCCCGCCGGATTCCATGTCTCGCTCTTCGCCTCCGAGCCGGTCATTCGGCAACCAATCGGGATGGCGACCGACGCTCGCGGCCGGTTGTGGGTGGCCGAAAACAATACCTATTCCGACGCGCGCGTCAATTTCGATCTTTCGCAGCATGATCGCATCATCATTCTGGAAGACACAGACCACGACGGCCGTGCCGACAAACACACCGTCTTCTGGGACCAAGCCCAAAAACTGACCAGCGTCGAAATTGGTTTTGGCGGCGTTTGGGCTCTTTGTCCGCCGCGGCTGCTCTTCATTCCCGACCGCAATGGCGACGACGTCCCCGATGGCAAGCCGGAGGTCGTGCTCGACGGATTTGACGACGGCGTCGTTCGGCACAATATCGCCAATGGTTTGCGTTGGGGGCCGGACGGCTGGCTCTACGGTCGGCATGGGATTCAGGCCACCTCACGCGTCGGCGTGCCGGGGTCGCTGCCGTCCGAGCGAACGCCGCTCAATTGCTGCGTCTGGCGATATCACCCGACGCGGAAGATTTTTGAGGTTGTTTGCCGCGGCACGACCAACTCGTGGGGCATGGATTGGAACGAATCGGGCGAGCTGTTTTTCATCAACACGGTGATCGGCCACCTCTGGCACGCCGTCCCTGGGGCGCATTTTCAGCGGATGTACGGTGAGGATGACAATCCGCATGTTTACGAGCTTTTGGGGCAAACGGCCGACCATTTCCACTGGGACACGGCCGAGCACTGGAGCGACATCCGCAAAATCGGCGTCTCATCGACGACCGACCAGGCCGGCGGCGGACATGCGCACGCCGGCCTGATGATTTACCAGGGCGACAACTGGCCCGACCGCTACCGCGGAACTCTTTTCACGATCAACCTGCACGGCCGCCGGCTTAACAACGACACGCTCAAACGGCACGGTTCAGGTTATGTGGGACAACACGCGGCCGACTTTCTCAAATCGTCCGACCCGTGGTTCCGCGGTCTGGAGCTGATCTCCGGCTCAGACGGCGGTGTTTATATCGCCGATTGGTCCGACGTCGGAGAGTGCCACGGATCCGACGGCGTCGACCGCAACTCGGGCCGCATCTTCAAAGTCGTCTACGGCGAGCCTGCGCGGCCGAAGATTGCTGATGTCGCTCATTTGAGCGACGCCGAACTCGTCACTCTTCAGCGCGATACGAATGACTGGTACGTCCGCGAAGCGCGACACGTTCTACAAGAGCGAAGCGCGGCGGGCCGCCCGATGCGGGAAGTCCATGCCAGTCTACGCACGGTTTTCGTCAACGACCCGGACCCCGTCCATAAACTTCGCGCACTTTGGTGTCTGTACGTCACGGGCGGTGCGCCGGACGTCTGGTTGTTGACGCAGCTTAAGCAGGCCGACGAGCACCTCCGCGTCTGGGCAATCCGGCTTTTGGGGGATGGCAAGCCGCCATCAGCCGCGGCGGTTGGCGCGTTTTGCTCGCTAGTTCCGCATGAGCCTTCGGGCCTCGTCCTGCTCTACCTGGCTTCGGCGCTGCAAGAGTTGCCACTCGCGGACCGCTGGCCGCTTGCGGAAGAACTCGCCGCGCGGTCCGACTTTGCCACTGACCGCGCTCTACCTCTGATGATTTGGTACGGCATCGAACCGGCCGTCCCGGAGGATTCGGCCCGCGCGGTTCGCATGGCCGAGCCGAGCCCAATGCTCCCGCTCGTGCGCTCCATCTCGCGTCGACTGACCGAAAACGTCAAACTCTCCCCACATCCGATCGACCAGCTCGT
>CAYWOV010000561.1:0-3544 GCA_964459965.1 uncultured Planctomycetaceae bacterium
TCGGATTGCGGCTTCTCCTGGGGATTCAATAGCCAGTTGTAGAGCGCGTCCTCGCAATAAACGACGTGGCCAATGTTGTGGCCGACGCCCGGCAGCTCCGTCAAACACGGGCTGCCGCCGGCCTGCCGAATCGCGTCGATCATTTGCCGAGCGCGATCGATGGGAACTCCAAAGTCGGCGTTGCCATGAAACGACCAGACTCGCACATTCTTCAGTTTCGACGCCTTCGTCAGATCCACCTCGCCGGCGACGATCACGACCGCCGACCAGCGCTCCGGGCACGAGGCAGCAAGGTTCCACGCGCCGAAGCCCCCCATCGACCATCCGGTCAAGGCCTCGCGGCTTCGGTCGACGTTGAATTCGTTTTCGACCGCGTCGAGAATCCGCAGCGCGCGTTTGCCGTCGGCCGAGTCCGACTCCCACCCGGAGAAAACTCTCGCGTCCCGCTCTTCGCACTGCGGGAAAACGACCAGGAACGGAAACGTCGCGCTGCGTGCGTTGATCTGCGTTCCAAGCCCGCCCACGATTTGCATGCGATTGTCGGTGCCCCGGGCGCTGGCACCATGCAAGTAGAGGATCACGGGCCACTTTCGCTCAGGCGTGTAGCCGGCTGGAACGAAGACGATGTATTTGTGGACGCCCCGCTCATCCCGATAGGTCCGCTCCTGAAAGCCTGTCTGAATCTCGTCGGCCGGCAGTCCTTTCGCAAACGCGAGGATCGCGGCTGCCATGACGACGAGTCCGACATTCCGCGGACTCAGACCTTTCAAATTGGGCATCGATCGACGTCTTTCTATCTGAATGCGACGGCCGGAGCAGGTGTGCCGACCTCGAACGGGAAACTGAAAGCTCGCCCCACGGTATCGAAACGCGTTGTGTCATCCGGCAAGCCGTGATCGTCTCTGCACCCACTCGATGTGTGACGGGAGACGGCTCTCGCCGGCGGCGACAAGGACAAACCGATTTTCCGCCTCCTCCGCAAACCCGGCGCGACGCAAGAAATCTCGCACGGGCTCGTTTCGCGGTCCCGGTACAAAAGGAGCGCAAAGCCGGTTTCCGCCGCGAGTCTGCACGTCCCGCAGCAGTCCGTCCAGCACGGCCTCTTCGATTCCGCGCCCCAGCGAACGGCAGCTCAGAATCAGAGTGTCGAGCAGATATTGAGTTGGATCGGCGTCGTCCGGGGCCATAATGCAAGTTCCGATCAGTCCGTAATCGCCAAAGCGATCGGCCGCGTGAACCACATAGATGGAATGGTCGCGGCCCAGCGACTTCAGTTCATCGAGCGTGCGGCGGCGGAGCGACAAGTTGAATTGATTGGTCTTCTGCTCGAGCTGGGCGACCCGCGGCAAATCGAACGGCGTCGCCTCGCGCATTTCGACTTGCAGCTTCAGATCCCGCAGGTAATCACCAAGCTGGGCGTGCGACTGCCGCACTTGTTGTCTCTCCTGCTCTTGCTGCATCATGCTGGCGCGCTCGCGGTCTTCCGACGTGAGCCGCGTCGACGAATCGAAGACCCAGAGCTGGTTGAGCGCACGGCAATAGTCGGCCGGATCGGCCGGCAGGGGAATGACGGTCACTTCCGGCGCGTTCGCGGCGACTTCCTGCCGATTCGCCGGATCGTCATCGGCAAACACGAATGCATCCAATCCCAGATTCAACTCGACGGCCAGCTCCTTCAGGTTTTGTGACTTCGGTTTCCAGTTGATCCGCGAAGCCGTGATGTGCGACCGCTTGAGGCGCATCCCGGGATGGTTGTCGAACACGGCCCAAACGTCGTCCGGCTCGTTTCGACTCACTAGCACCAAGAGCACGCCCCGCTCGCGAAGTCTCATTGCCGCATCCTGGAAGAGCTGGAAAGAGCGTCCGGCACCGTCGGCGCCGACTTCCACGCCGGCCGCGCCCTCTTCGGCGACCACTCCGCCCCACAACGTATTGTCGGCGTCGAGCGCGAGCACCTTTGCGGCCGGGCGATAGCGCTTGCGGATCAGCCGGGCCGCTTCACGACCCAATTCTTGATACAAGTCCGGAGAGTAGGGCGAACGCGTTTTGAGTTCCATCGCCGGTGCGCGCGACGCCGTGACGCCGAGTTTCTCGACTGCTCCGGACAGATCAAGCACCTCGAGATCTTGATTCTCCGCAATTCGGGAGTTCCACTTGGCCCGAATCTTCGCGACCAGGTCAGCGTCGAACCATTGCAGATTGGAGACGACTGGCGGCAAGGAGGCGACCACCAGGCGTCCGTTGCAATGACGCGCACATTGGCCGAGTGCCTCCAGCAGGGAATCGACGCGCTCGTTGGTCGCGTCCGCATCAGCCGAGAGCAGATCCTCCGGCCGGGTGAGCACGAGATTGAGGCCCGCGTTCTTTCGCAGCGGTCCCTCGGCGTCGAGCAGCGATTCCTGCACCTGGTTGAAGCCGAGCACGCGCGTTTTCGCCCGAATCCCAAAGGCCCGGCTCCACAATGTCAGCGCCGGCACAAGCGGATCGGCCGTGAATGTGGCTGCAATAACAATGTCGAGTTCGTGCCGAGGTGGCTGCTGATCGGCCGAGGCTCGCTGAGCCAACAACCGTGTCGCAATCGGCGTCTCAAGCAGCGGGATCAATTCCGGGTCTTTCGGCAAACCGGCGGCCGTCTCCACGGTCTCGGCCACGCGATCCAGACGTCGGCGGACGAGATTGCACAAGGCGTCGATTGACCGCAGACCGAAGACTTCCGCTGAGCCAACCGTCACGCCAAACCTATTGTAAAGTGCGGCGGCAATCGCCATTTGAGCCAGCGAGTCCCATTCGGCGCAGTCGTTGCAACAAAAATCGGGCGACACGCGATCGGCCGTCAGGTTCAGCGATTCGGCGACCAATTGGCGGATGTCGTCGACCAGGCTGTCGCCGGCCTCATCCAGCGTGTCCTCATGAATTTTGAGAGGCATTGGAGCAATGGCGACCGGCGCCTTGGGAACGTGATTCCAACCGGCCGACTCGCCGACATCGGTCGTCTCCCGCGAGCGGACGAAGATCGCCGGATCTCCGCCCCAAACCTGGTTGGCGGGGATTTGCGTATAAGGCAGCACATTGCTTTCCGGCAACACGATGGCGTCGGCACCAATCGTCGCGCCGAGCGCAACACGCGAATTGGCTCCGATCACCGCGCGCGGCCCGACGTTAATCGGTGCCGAAAGGAACAGAAGTGTCCCGTCGGACTTCGTCGTGACGGAATGAGCAGACAGCGTCGAGTCGCCGCCGATCACCGCCGCCTCGCCGATGGTCGTCAGCTCGGGATCGTACAGCAGGCCCCAAATGCGGGCGTTGCGTCCGATCGGCACGTGCGGCGCGTAGGAGTAGAGCACCAGACGATCAAGTCCCGGCACCCGAAGCAGATACCTGACCAACGGCAGCGACCAAATCATCAGGGCCCGCAGCATGATCGCGCAAACCATGACGGCGTCTCGAGACTCGTCTCCGCCCGTGGCCGATTCGAAGCGACGGGGCTTCTGCCAGCCGCTTCGTGCGATGAGCTGCATATTGAGGGCGCTTGCCCCCAGCATGA
>CAYWOV010000562.1:0-3540 GCA_964459965.1 uncultured Planctomycetaceae bacterium
GGACCGACAGCGAGTACGATCGCGAGAAGCTGCAAGAGCGGTTGGCCAAGCTGGCCGGCGGCGTGGCGCAGATCAACGTCGGTGCCGCAACCGAGACGGCCATGAAGGAGCGGAAGGACCTGATCGACGACGCATTGGCGGCGACCCGCGCGGCGATTGAGGAAGGGGTCGTTCCCGGTGGAGGCGTGGCCCTGCTGCGGTGCGGCGATGCGATCAAGAAACTCGGACTGACCGGAGATGAGGCCCATGGCGCGAGCATCGTCCAAAACGTGCTGCCGATGCCGTTGCGGCTGATTGCCGAAAATGCCGGTCTCGATGGTGCTGTGGTCGCCAATAACGTTCGCAAGTCGAAAGAGAAGAATTACGGTTACGACGCCCTGGCCGACCGCTACGGCGACATGTTCGAGTTCGGCATCGTTGATCCGACGAAGGTGGTCCGCACAGCGTTGCAGAACGCTGCCAGTGTCGCGTCGCTGTTGATGACGACCGATTCGATCGTCGTCGACGAGCCCAAGAAGGACAAAGAGGGCGGCGGCCACGACCACCACCATGACATGGGCGGCATGGGCGGCGGCATGGGAGGAATGGGTGGCATGGGCGGCGGCATGGGAGGAATGGGTGGCATGGGCGGCGACTTCTAAGCCGAGCCATCACTTCGCATTTGGTTGATCACTTCGACATATTGCTGGAAATCTGAACGAACGGGAGTCACAACGAATCATGGCATTGAAACCACTGGATGATCGCGTAGTCGTTGAGCCGACGAGTGCGGAGGAAAAGACAGCGGGAGGTATTGTTCTTCCCGATGCTGCTCAGGAGAAATCTCAGCGAGGCAAAGTGCTCGCTGTCGGCCCTGGCCGAATCTTGGACGGCGGCAAGCGGGCAACGATCGCCGTTCAGGTTGGCGACGAGGTCCTGTTTGGCAAGTACGGCGGAACCGACATCGAAGTCGACGGCAAGGATCTCAAGATCCTCCGCGAGAGCGACATTCTGGCCAAAGTCCTGAAGTAACCATAAAGCAAACCAAGCTCGGCCAAAAAATAAGTCTGACACGAATCAAGGGAGTCCCTACAAGTGGCGAAGCAACTTTTGTTCGATGACCGGGCGCGGATTAAACTGCAGCGCGGCGTCAAAATTCTGGCCGACGCGGTCGCGGTCACAATGGGTCCAACCGGGCGGAATGTGATCATCGATAAGAGCTTCGGCAACCCGCTCGTCACCAAGGACGGCGTGACCGTCAGCAAAGAGGTCGAGTTGGACGACCCGTACGAGCACATGGGAGCCAAGCTCGTCAACGAAGTCGCCTCGAAGACCAGCGACATCGCCGGCGACGGTACGACGACCGCCACGGTTCTCGCTCGGGCGATTTACGACGAAGGGCTCCGCAGCATTACGCTCGGCTCCAACCCGATGGTGGTCCGCAAGGGGATCGAAAAGGCGGTTGAGGCGGCCATCGCGCATATCCAAAAGGCGTCGAAGCCGGTCGGCTCGAAGGCTGAGATTGCTCAGGTCGGCTCGATCTCGGCCAACAACGATCAGTCGGTCGGCAATTTGATTGCCGACGCGATGGAGCGCGTGGGCCGCGACGGCGTGATCACTGTCGAAGAAGGCAAGGGCGGCTCGACGACGCTGGAATTCGCCGAGGGAATGCAGTTCGACAAGGGCTACATTTCTCCGTATTTCGTCAACAATCCGCAGAATATGACCTGCGTGTTGGAAAACTGCCTGATTCTGATTCACGAGAAAAAGATCTCGAGTCTGCGCGAGTTTGTGCCTCTGCTCGAGAAGGTGGCCCACTCGGGCAAGCCGCTGTTGGTGATCGCCGAGGATATTGAAGGCGAAGCTCTGACGGCCCTGGTCGTCAACAGGCTCCGCGGCGTTTTGAATATTTGTGCGGTCAAGGCCCCCGGGTTCGGCGACCGCCGCAAGGCCATGCTGGGCGACGTCGCCACGCTGACCGGCGGAACACTCATCTCCGAAGATCTCGGGATCAAGTTGGAGAACGTCGAAGTCAAGCATCTCGGTCAGGCGAAAAAGGTCGAAGTGACCAAAGATGCCTGCACGATTATCGAGGGGGCCGGCGACAAGAAGGCGATCCAGGCCCGCGTGCAACAGATTCGCACGCAGATCGAACAGACTGACAGCGAGTACGATCGGGAGAAGTTCCAGGAGCGTCTCGCGAAGCTGACCGGTGGCGTCGCCGTGATCTCTGTCGGAGCGGCGACCGAAGCCGAGATGAAGCAGACCAAGGCCCGCATGGAAGACGCCCTGCACGCCACTCGAGCCGCCGTTGAGGAAGGCATTTTGCCGGGCGGCGGCGTGGCCCTGTTGCGGTCCATCGAGGCCGTCAAGGAAGTGAAAGCGAAAGGCGACGAACGCATCGGAGTTGATCTCGTCGCCCGTGCCTTGGAAGCGCCGATTCGCCAAATCGCCGAAAACAGCGGCGCCGACGGGTCCGTCATTGCCGACGAAGTCCGTCAAAAGCCGACCAATACCGGTTATGACGCCAATACGGGCGAGTATGTCGACATGTTCAAGAAGGGAATCGTCGATCCAACCAAGGTGGTCAAGAACGCTCTGATCAACGCCGCGTCGATCGCC
The DNA here is from genome assembly GCA_964459965.1 of uncultured Planctomycetaceae bacterium. Taxonomy (GTDB): domain Bacteria; phylum Planctomycetota; class Planctomycetia; order Planctomycetales; family Planctomycetaceae; genus DASPSM01. The sequence continues at coordinate 2,602 of CAYWOV010000562.1, forward strand.
GGCCTGATGCTGACGACGCAAGTTCTCGTCACGCGGACCGACGAAGCCGGCGGTGGCGACAAGCCAAAGGTCGAGGGAAGCATTCGCTGATTGTTGCAAATTAGAATCGCCCTGGCGGCAAACTGGCAAGGCGGATCATGCCGACGACTTGGCGGTGGCGTATAATTTCGAGAGCGATCTCAGAGTGATCCCCAGGGGCCACCGGCAACGGTGGCCCCTTTTTGTCCGATGTCGATTGCTATTGCGGGATCCCCGAGGATCTCCTGAAATATGATTTCGATGGCTTCTAAACGGGACTATTACGAAGTGCTTGGCGTCCAGAACGACGCCAGTCCCGAACAGATCAAGAAGGCCTACAAAAAACTGGCCATCGCCAATCATCCCGATCGCAATCCGGGTGACGAGGCGGCAGTCGGTCGCTTCAAGGAGGCCGCGGAAGCGTTCGAGGTCTTGAGCGACCCGAACAAACGGTCGCGCTATGACCGCTTTGGGCACGCCGGAGTCAGTGGAAACGGAGCAGGGCCCCAATTTCGGGATGTCTCCGATATTTTCGAGACGTTTGGTGACTTGTTCGAAGGCTTCGGCATGTTCGGGGACGGGGCCCGTCGCGGGGGCCGTGCCCATCGGGGCAACCATCTGCGCAGCTCGGTGACCATCGATCTGCTCGAGGCGGCCAGCGGCTGTACCCGCACGCTGGAAATTACCCGACGCGAGACGTGCAAAACCTGCAGCGGCAGCGGAGCGCGTCCCGGCACAAAGCCGCAGACCTGTGATTATTGCAGCGGACGCGGACGCGTCGTGCACGCGCAAGGTTTCTTCCGTGTGCAAACCACGTGTCCGGCCTGCCAGGGAACCGGTCAAGTCGTTCGCGAGAAATGTGCCGATTGCGGCGGTTCGGGCACGCAGATGCAGAGCTCGAAACTCGAGGTCAAAGTTCCG
>CAYWOV010000563.1:0-3534 GCA_964459965.1 uncultured Planctomycetaceae bacterium
TCCAGGACCAGTTTGGCGCGCTTCAACTTGGGAGTGTCGAAGCTGATCTCGAAGTTTTGGGTCAAGTCGAAGTTCATGCTGGCGGTCGAATCCGTGAACGGATGGGCGCCGGCGACGGCAACGCCCGTCATCGTGATCACGACGACGTCGGAGGTCGGTTGCGCGACGTCGATGTTGCCTCCTCCGGTATGGGTGAATCCGCAACGGTTCGGCGTGACGTGGCCGTGGCGGGATCCGAGAACGATCGAGGCAGGCGGACTGGGGGTGCTGGCCGGCACGACCGTGATCGTTACGGGCGTTCGCGGCGGGATGGGAACGGGCGCCGGATCGGCGGCAGGCATCGGCGGCCCGGACAAGGCGATGATCAGCACGGACGCGAGCGACGCGGCCGAGCGAGAAAAGAGGGATTGCTTGCGGATCATGTGCGGGCCTCCTTGCGTGCCTAGGACACCGTCCAACGCTGATTGACATCTACAATTTCGAGTTTCGCGGCCAAGAAGCGAAAAGCGTGCATGTCAATTCCAAGTGGTCGCACCACTACTACACGGTCCAACGCGAGCTGACATCCGCAATGGCGAATTTCGCGGCCAAAAAACGAAAAGCGTACATGTCAATTCCAAGTGGTTGCACCACTACCAGCGGAGAATCATGTCCGTGGAGGCGGTGAACAGCCAATGTTTGCCTTCAAACGGGGCTGATTCGTCCTGATAGTCGAAGCGCAGTTCCGGGCGGATGGTGACGGCTTTGATCGGTTGAAAGCTGACGCCGGCCGTCACGTCTTCATAAAGTCCGGGAAAACCGGTCCGCTGGCCTTGGATGTCGTCGAAGATTTCCAATCGCAGGTTCGTGGCCAGTCGGGGCGTCAACTGATAGTTGAAATAGTTCGGCAGGCCGAACCACTCGGCCGTTCCGATCGCCGGCACGTTCGTCGTGAATCCGAACAGGGCCTCCGACAGATACGTGAAACGGTCGCTGAATTTGTGGGTGTAGATCAGGTCGAAGATCTCGGGGTTGTGGAAATCTCTGGCTTGGTTGAACCGGCCGTCATCCAGAATGGCGTTGAACAGAACCGTGTCGCGTTGGTCCGAGGCGGTCCATTTCACGCTGCTGATGAACGTGGGGTTGTCGACCGGGTCGATGAAATCGTCGCTTCCCAAAACGAGACCCGCCTGGACGGTCCACGCGTCCGACAATTTCGTGGTGGCCACGATGCCTGTGTGCGTGTAGGGATCGTAGATGTCGGTGTACGAGTGAGAGAGGAAGTAGTTGCTCGGAGCATCGATCGTCTCGACGCCGTACAGCGCGAAGAAACGGCCCACTTTCACGTCCAGGCCCTGCGCGAACGTGGGAAAGTACGCCTCGCCATAGAACTGAACGGGATCGAAGCCGTAGGTGTCCGGGTTGCCGTGGTCGGCCGTCAGCTGATTGCTGAAAAGGCCCCGCGCGAGGATGAAGCGATAGTCGATGCCGACGACCCAGTCGCTGCGGAACCCGAAGGTCGGCTCCGTCGTTCCGCTGGTGACGACCGACCGGTCGAAACGGAACCAGGCCTGTTGCAGGGCGAAGTCGTTGGGCAAGTAGTTGAAGCCCATGGGCAGGTTCGTGCCGTGATCGGCGCTCCCGGTGAATGACGCATCGATCCAACCCGAAATCGACAGGCGATTCTCGTCCAACTGGGCCCCTTCCCACGTTCCCTGCAGGGCCTGCATGAGAAACCAGCGATCGGCCGTCGGAGAGGCGGCCGGCGTCGACGTGCTGACGCTCGGGACAATGGGCGCGGGCGGAACGAATGTTGCCTCGAAATCAAAAGGACTCGCTTCGACCGGAGCGGCACCGGGCGGCGGATCTGTTGCGAGAGACATTTGGGCGGCAAGAGTCACAGCCATTCCGAGAAGCAGGGCATTCAGCATTCAGCAGCGTCCGCCGGGCTGGTCAGAATGTGCGACTCGGTTCGGACCTGTCGCGGCTGGATTCGGGGCGGTTGCATCGGCTGGCAAAGCGCTCGAAATCCTTCGGTCGCTAAGCAATGCAATATCAAGACAGCCTGATCGGTGGGGTCCGGACAGGCCGTTCAAACGCGAAACTTTTCGTCCCAGGCTTTATTGATATCGGCGCTCGCGTGAGCAAAGTTCCAACGGGCCGTGCGCTGCGCTTCGGGTTCTTCATCTTTCCCAGTGCGCGATGGCCGACGGTTAGCTTGTGGCCGAAGCCGAAGTTCGGATCGCAAAACGGCGGCAGATTGTAGCGACGCTGCCGATTTCAACGATTCGCGTGAGTGTCCGACCGATGCAAGGATCCGTGTGTTTTAGGGCAGAATCCGTGTGTTTTAGGGCAGAATCCGTGTGTTTTAGGGCAGAAGACGTTGGCTACGGCGCCAATCCGCTCTGGCTGATCATGTCGATCAGCGTGCTGGCCGATTCGACTGAGCCTGAAACGGACGTGGACGAGAAGAGAATCTTGGGCAGGCTGCCGGATCCCACGCGCTCGTAAAGTTCGACGTGCCTGGTCACATAACTTGCCGCGGTCGGTTTGTTGAGTTCGTCGCGAATGGCTTTCTCGCCGACGAGTTGCGCGGCATGCTGCAGGGCGTCGGCGGCCGTGGGTCGAGACGATGGATCAAACAGCCAGGAATGAAACTCGGCGAATTTCTTCCGGTTGACGCGCCAGACGGCGACGGCGATTTTCGCAATTTCGCAGGCCTCGGCGTGCTCGGGAGCCGTGGACGTCACCGTTCGATTGCACGCCTGGTCCAAGGGGACCGGCAGGGCGATAATCGCCAAGTCATCGCCGAAATGCTCCATCGCGCCGCGCACCGCCTGGTGCGTTGCCCGGCAATAGGGACAGGTGTAATCGAACATTTCCACGAAGACGTATTTTGCGTCGGGTTTGCCCAACAAGGGCCACTGCCGAATGTCCAGGGAAAACTGCCCTCCGTGGACAATGATCAGTCGCCGCTTCACCTCCTTGGTCTTGCCGTTTGGTCGCGCCGAGGATTTCGGATCGGCTGCGGTTGGGGCTTTTTTCGCAGTTTGTTCACCACTCGCGGTGCCGGTCCCCTGCTCTCCGCTGCCCGCGATGGCCAGTGCTGGCAAGAAGAGCGCGGAACAGACCAAGGCCGCGGGAAAAAAAACCGAGCCGGCACGCGTTTCCAGAAGCGGGAGCGGATTTCTCATTGTTACTTCTCGGTTGGGTCGTCTTAGGTGCCGGGAGGGGGTTCAAAGACTTCGGGCGCTCGGGTTTTTTCGGCGTTTGATTTGTGATCGGCATTCGCCGCGGCCGCAGCGGAGCCGCTTTTCACCGCGGGCGCTGGAAAGTGCTCGACTTTGTAGGTCGGCGGAGGGGCCGAGAAGAGCTGTGCGGCGACAAACGCGCTCACTCCCAGCAGGCTCACGCCGAAGAGCTTTGCCGTTGCTCGCGCGCCGAGCGGCGCCTTGATGGCGATTGCCAGGCAGAGTGCCACGCCGCAGGAATGGGCGGCGATGCAGTAGATGCAGAGATGGCCGACGGAAAAGATCTGCAGACCGGCAAACCAAA
>CAYWOV010000564.1:0-3530 GCA_964459965.1 uncultured Planctomycetaceae bacterium
CCCCGGAGTCACCGCGAGGCGCAATCTCAACTCCGGTCACCGCACAACTTTCGCTCGGGCAACGGGCCCTGTTCCTCTGGCGACAAATTCCCGCAACGATCTCCGCCTGGCTGCCGTGGGCCGTTTGTGTCTGGATCTTCGGCGTGCTGTCGCTGTCGCTGTGGAACGTGGCCGGCTGGTTCGCCGTGCAGCGACTGAAATCGCGGGCCACGAGCCCCGTCTCCGCCGCGATCCAAGAAGCCGCGGCCCGCATTTCGCAGAAGCTGGGACTCGCGCGGTGCGTGCGGCTGTTGCAGTCGGCACTCGTCGAATCGCCGATTGTGATCGGCGCGCTCAAGCCGGTGATCCTCCTGCCCGCCAGCCTGATCACCGAGCTGCCCGCCGAGCAGTTGGAAAGCCTCTTGGCACACGAGCTGGCCCATGTGCTGCGGCAAGACTATCTCGTCAACCTGCTGCAGACCGTGATCGAGACGCTGCTCTTCTATCATCCGGCCGTCTGGTGGGTTTCGTCCAAGGTTCGCGCCGAACGCGAGAACTGCTGCGACGACCTGGCCGTCGGCATCGCGGCCGACCGGGCGATCTACGTCCGTGCGCTCGCGGCCGTGGCCGGCGCACGGGCTTCGGCGATCGCACCGGCGGCAACGGGCGGAATCCTGTTGCCCCGCTTGCGGCGGATCCTGGGAGTCGTCGATCCACAATCGGCCCATCCGTCGCGCTGGTTGACGGGCGCGCTGATGCTCTCGCTGTGCGGCGGGGCGATCGCGCTCATGGCAGTCAACATGCGTTCGGCGACGGCGCAAACAAGTACGACGCAGACAGTCGTGCCCAAAGCGGCAGCGGCAAAGACGGCATCAAAGGCGACATTGACCGAGGCCAAGAAGCCCAAGGAACACGGAGAGCCGCAGTTTCCCACGAAGGGAAAAGTGCGAATCCGCGTCACCGACGCCGCCGGCAAACCGGTGCCCGCGGCCGGAATCCATGCCTCGGTTTGGACCAAAGAGAAATTCAGGAGGAATCAGAAGTACACATGCGACTCCGATGGTGTGGTCGACGTTGATCTGCCGAAGACGCTCTCGATTTTGCGACTCTGGGTGGCAAAGAAGGGCTATTGCGAACAGTTCGTGAATTTCCAAACCAACACGGCCGTTCACACGCTGGTGCTTCCGGATGAGTATCAGTTCCGCCTCATTAAGGGGATCGTCATCGGCGGAGTGGTCAAGGACGAAGCGGGGCGACCGATCCAGGGAGTAAAAGTCGACGACACGCTGACGGACGCGAAGGGACGCTGGACGATCGACGGCGTTCAGCCGGACAAAGACGTGTCGATCAAGGTGACGCATCCCGATTATCTCAGCGACCGGTATGGCGGTGAGTTGCAGAGGGCACAAAAGGTCACGAGCGAGTCGCTCCGCGCGCAACAGGCGACCATCGTCATGCGGCGGGGCAGTGCGGATTACGGGGAAAGTGACCGATCCGGCGGGAGAGCCGGTCAAACGCGCGATTCTTCTGTCAGGCGACGATGTTTACTTCGGGCAAGCGGGCGGTCCCGTTGTGACCGACGAGCAGGGACAGTTTCGATTTCCGGTGATGGCGGCCGGACCGATCCGATTGACGGTCGTTGCCAAGGGATGGATGCCCCAGACCCGGCAGATCCAGCTCGCGGCCGGCATGCCCTCGACGGACTTTCAATTAAAACCGGGCAAGAAGCTGCGAATTCGCTTTGTCGACCGCGCCGGAACGCCCATTCCCGACGTCCAAGTACAAATCGAACAGTGGAATTCGGTTAGCCATCTCATGACCGAACCAAACTGGCATGTGCGACTGGCAATCCCGGAAAACGCGAACCAACAAGGAGTGTTTGAATGGGATTGGGCTCCCGGCGACGTGGTGAAATACAACTTTTCCAAAGAGGGTTACGCCTGGATCCCCGAGGTGCCGGTCACGGCCGATGACCGCGAGCATGTCCAAGTGCTCAATTCGATCCTGCAAATCTCCGGCACGGTGCGCGACGCGGTGACGGGACGGCCGATTGACGAATTTCTGGCGGTTCCTGTGATCCATTTTCGTCCCGACTTTCCTTCGCTCCAACGGATGCACGCCAGCCAGGAAAAGGCGGGGCACTTCAGCCTGGAGTTCGATCGAACGGACGCGGAGCACGGCGTTCAGATCGAGGCGCTGGGTTACCGCACGTTTCGCACGTCTCACCGCTGGCGAAATGGCGACGCCGATGTGGTTCTCGATATCCGTCTCGAGCGGGGCCCGCGTTACGTGGGATCGGTGGTTGACGAAGCGGGCCGGCCCGTCAAAGACGCACGGGTCTACTTTGCGAGTGCGAGTGACCAATTCTCGTTGTATACCATCAAAGAACCGGGCGCGGCGGACTACGACGCGAACGCCCGCGTGCAAACGGACGGCAACGGCCGCTCTGAAATTGCCTCGCCGCTCGGCAAATACGCGTTGATTGCCCTTTCCCGCGACGGGTACGGCGAGGTCGTGCGTGCCGCGAGCGAGCTTCCCGGACAAATTCGCCTCGAACGTTGGGCGAAAGTCAGTGGCCGGCTGGTTCAATCCGGCAAGCCCGTGCCGAACTGCAACGTGATGCTCAGTCCGATTCGCGTCGTTGGCGGCGACGATCCGCGTGTCTTCATCAATCTCCAGACAAACACGGGGGACGACGGTTCGTTCGTGTTTGAACGCGTCCCGCCCGTTCCGTCGCAAGTGAAGGGCTGGCTGCCCTGGTCCCAGCCCTCGCCACTCAAGTCGAGCCGTTCGCTGCCGCTGTCACTCGCTCCCGGAGCGAAAGTCGAAGTCACGCTGGGCAATCCGGGGATCGATGTGACGGGGCAGTTGGTCGCCGAGAATCAGCCGCCGGGGTTCGACTATCACTTTGGCCTCAATTACCTCGTGGCGAAGCGGCCCGGCATCGAACCGCCGGCGTTTCTGGCGGGGAAGGGATTCGATTGGCAAAAGGGCTGGAGCGACTCGTGGCGCAATTCGCCGGAAGGCCGTGCGTATCTTGAGACGCTGCACACGTGGTTCGTGAAGCCCGAGCCGGACGGCCGTTTCCACATCTCCGGCGTCGAGCCGGGCGAATATGACTTTGCGGTGAATCTGTACGGCACGACCGAAGGCTGCCTGGTTCATCCCCTCGCCATGGGGGTCGTGCACGTTTCCGTGAAGGCGGGCGACGAGCAGCGCGATCTCGGGAAAGTTTCGATCCCGTCGTTCAGTTTGCCGAAAATCGGCGACCCGGCGGGCGACTTCGCGTTTGAAACGCCAAGCGGCGCAAAAACCAGCCTGGCGGCGCTACGCGGGAATTACGTGCTGGTCGATTTCTGGGCGACGTGGTGCGGGGCCTGCGTCAGCAAGCTCGACGCGGTGGAACGCCTGCGCGAGCAATTCACGGGCGACAAGCCGCTGCTCGTTGTCGGGGCCAATCTCGACGCCGATCGTCAGCAAGCCAAAGACTTCCTCAAGCAGAAGCCGCTGCCGTGGCAGCACGCGCTCTTGGGCGAGTGGTCGAACAGCGA
>CAYWOV010000565.1:0-3527 GCA_964459965.1 uncultured Planctomycetaceae bacterium
ATCAGTTGCGATCGGACAACGGGCAGACGCTCGGCCAGCTTTGCAAGCACCTGGATATGAGCCGGCAGGCAGTGACCAAGCATCTCAAACTGCTCGAAGCGACGGGCCTTGTCGTCACGGTTTGGCGGGGCCGCGAGAAGTTTCATTACCTGAACCCGGTGCCGATTCATGAGATTGCCGATCGTTGGATCGACAAGTACGAGCGGGGCCGATTGCGCGTGCTGGCCGAACTGAAGAAAAACCTCGAAGGAGAAACCGATGGCTGAGTCGCAATTCGTGTACGTGATTTACATTCGTACGACGCCTGAGAAACTGTGGCAGACCCTGCTCAGCCCCGAGTTGCAGCGCCAATTCTGGGCGGAAACTTGGCAGGAATCGGAATGGAAGGTCGGTGCCTCGTGGAAGATCATGCTTCCCGATGGTCGTGTCGCCGATACGGGCGAAATTCTTGAATTCGAGCCGTATAAACGGATCGTGCTGACGTGGCGAAACGAGTTCAAACCCGAGCTGAAAAGCGAGGGCTTTTCGCGGATGACGTATGAACTCGACCAGCATGGGGATACGGTCAAGCTTACGGTCACCCATCAAATGGATAAGCCCGGCACCAAGTTCATCCAGGCGGTCTCTCAAGGCTGGCCGCCGATCCTGTCCAGCCTCAAGAGCCTGCTGGAAACGGGCGAATCCCTGGAGATCACCCGCCGCTGGCCGAAGGGAGCTTGATTGGGCAACCCAAGGAATTGTCGCCAACTTTTGCACGACAATTCGGCCGCTTGCGCCGCGTTTTCAAGCGTCAGTCTCAGTACGCCTTGGCAAACACGGCGCGGCGTGAACTTGGTTTTCCCGTGAAAATGCAGCGGCCCGATTCCTCGGCGGCGTCCAACGGCAGACAGCGAATGGTCACTTTCAGATCCTTGAGCAGCTCGTGGACGGTGGGATCCTCCGACCAGTGGCACATCGCAAAGCCGCCGTGGATTTCGGGCTCGTCGGCGTTCTTGGGAGTGAAGTAGGCCTTGAAGTCGTCCAAGTTTTCGATCTTCCGCGTGTTCTCCTCCCGGAGACGCAGGGCGCGCTGGAAAAGCGCGTTCTGCATGTCGGTGAGAATATCGGAGACGGTCTCGACGAGCTTTTGACGCGTGATGCCCTGTTTGGCGCCCGTGTCTCGCCGTGCGAGAAAGACGGAATCTTTTTCGAGATCGCGGGGTCCGATTTCTGCCCGAAGTGGAACGCCTCGTTTGACGTGTTGCCAGCTCTTCTCGCCTCCGCGGAGATCGCGGTCGTCGAGCTGCACGCGGATTTTTTCACCGGCGAACTCCCGCGCTTCCAGTTCCTGCTTGACGCGCTCGCAGTATTCGCGGACTTTCGAGCGGTCCTCGTCGCCGCGATAGATCGGCAGAATGACGACGTGCTTGGGGGCCAAACGTGGCGGAAGGACGAGGCCGTCGTCATCGCTGTGCGTCATAATGAGTGCCCCGATCAGCCGTGTGGAGGCGCCCCACGACGTCGTCCAGGCGTACGATTCACCGCCGGCTTGATCCTGGAACTTGATCTCCTGGGCTCGCGAAAAATTCTGGCCCAAGAAGTGCGAAGTCCCCGACTGCAAGGCCTTGCGGTCCTGCATCATGGCTTCAATCGAATAGGTGGCGACGGCACCCGGAAAGCGTTCGCCGGCCGTTTTTTCTCCCTTGATGACGGGCATCGCCAATTCGGTTTGAGCGAAGTCCGCGTAAACGTCGAGCATTTTCATCGTCTCTTCGCGGGCCTCGGCTTCGGTGGCGTGGGCCGTGTGCCCTTCCTGCCAGAGAAATTCGGTCGTGCGAAGGAACATCCGCGTGCGCAGTTCCCAGCGCACAACGTTGGCCCACTGATTGATGAGGATCGGCAAGTCGCGATACGACTGCACCCACTTGGCGTACATCGCGCCGATGATGGTTTCGCTGGTCGGCCGGACAATCAACGGCTCCTCCAGCGGTGCGGCCGGCCGCAGCTTGCCGTCCGGCCCCGGTTCGAGGCGGTGATGCGTGACGACGGCGCACTCCTTGGCAAACCCCTCGACGTGCTGGGCCTCTTTCTGCAAAAAGCTCATGGGAATAAACAGCGGAAAGTAGGCGTTCTCGTGCCCCGTTTCCTTGAATCGCCGGTCGAGCCCCCGCTGCATATTCTCCCAGATGCCCCAGCCCCACGGGCGAATCACCATGCAGCCGCGGACGGGAGAAACGTCAGCCAGGTCGGCCGCCCGGATCACCTGCTGGTACCACTCGGGGTAGTCTTCCTCGCGCGTGGGTGAAATTGCTGTCTTTGGGGCCTTGGCCATTTGATCCGTTCCCTTACTCGTATTTGCGGCGGAATTGTAGCAGAAGGACTTGGCGGATTGCACGAGAATGCCGGGCGGGCGACGAGTCGACGATCGAGTTGAATTGGCATCGCACCGATCGATCGTCATTAATTGAGGCAAACCGCCGTTCCCTCCTACTGTGCTGATGGACAGCCGCCGCGCATGACCCTAGAATCGGTCAACCGGCTGCTTTTATGCGAAATTCGAGACAATCCACCACCCTCATGCCGCGGCGATACGTCAATCAGTTGAGCGACGGCGAGTCCGTCGAAGAGATATTTCTGCTGGCCGACAAGCAGCTCCGCGCCAACCGCAACGCCAACCTCTACCTCTTGGCCCACCTCCGCGACCGCACAGGCATCATCAACGGCCTGATGTGGAACATGACCGAAGCGCAGGTCGCCCCGCTCAACCCGGGCGCGTTCGTCAAGGTAAAGGGGAAGGTGCAAGTGTACCAGGGCGCGATGCAGATGATCCTGGCACACATCCAGCCGGTTCCTCCCGAGGGGCTCGATCCGGCCGACTTCCATGCAGCAACCGACGGCAACGTCGAGCAGATGCTTGGTCGCCTCAAGCAGCTGTTGCTGGTGATCCAGGAACCGCATTTGCGGACGCTGATGGAGTGCTTTCTCGCGGACGAAGCCCTGATGCACGACTTTGTCCAGGCACCGGCCGGAATTAAAGCACATCACGCCTACCACGGCGGCCTCTTGGAACACGTTCTCAACATTCTCGAAACGGCCGATCGGATCGAGCAGTTGTACCCTAAGGTCGACTTCGATCTGTTGCGGGCCGGCATTTTTTTGCATGACATCGGCAAGATTCGCGAAATGAGTTATGAGACGACCCTTGGTTACACCGACGAAGGTCAGTTGCTGGGGCATCTCACGATTGCCATCGAAATGCTCGATGCCAAAATTGCCGACGTGGTCCGCCTGACGGGCGAGCCCTTCCCCAAAGAGCTGGCTCTCAGGCTCAAACACATGATTCTGAGCCACCACGGGACCTACGAGTTTGGCAGTCCCCGGTTGCCCATGACGCCGGAAGCGATTGCTCTGCACCATCTCGATAATCTCGATGCCAAAGTGCACGAATTCGCTCGGTCGATCCAGGACGATCCCAATTCGGGGTCGAATTGGACGCCGTATTCCCCCCGGCTCGACCGCAAACTTTTCAAAGGCGAGTCGAACGGATA
>CAYWOV010000566.1:0-3520 GCA_964459965.1 uncultured Planctomycetaceae bacterium
ACGAGCAGCTCTCGATCGAGGCGCTCGATCGTTTGCAGGCCTTCTTCAACTTGATGGACGACACCACGCTGAAGCCTTCCGAGAAGCTGGCACTGGCCTATTCGGGATGGGTTGTGGGAAGCGCATCGGCGGTGACGGATCTCGGTTTGGCCATCCGGATGTGGCAGGCCCAGCATGCGATCCTGGAATTTCTTCGCTCCGAAAATCCACACGACCGCAAGGATCGGCTGGCGGAGATCGCGGCGCTCGACGGCATCAAACCTGACACGGTCCTAAAATTAATCCGCTGCCTTCCCCCGGTGATTGACCCCGTCGAAATGCGTCCGGCCGTCCCCGCGACGCTTAAGGTCGCCGGCCGCGAGTCCGAGGATCGCCCGTCCTACGTCGCCATTGTGCCGCCGGAATACGACTGGCGGCACTCGTATCCGATGATCGTCGCTTTGCATCCGGCCGAGCATTCGATGACGGCGGAACTCGAATGGTGGAGCGGAACTTCGGAGAAGCCTGGTCTCGCTCAGAAGCGAGGATACATCGTCATCGCGCCGGAATACGCCGAGGCGGGGCAGCACAGCTACAACTATTCCGTCACCGCGCACGACGCCGTGTTGAGAGCGATGATTGACGCGAGGAAACGATTCAACGTCGATTCGGATCGCGTGTTTCTCGCGGGCCACGGCATGGGAGGAGATGCTGCGTTCGACATCGGCATGTCGCATCCCGATTTGTTTGCTGGCGTCGTTCCCATCAACGGGCTCTGCGACGGGACGTGCAAATGGTATACGCAGAACGCGGCACATACGCAGTGGTACGTGGTCACCGGCGAGTATGACGGACGCGAGACCTTTGGGGCGAATGCCACCACGGTGGGTCGCATGATGCGGCAATCGATGGACGTGGTTCTCGTCGAGTTCGTCCAGCGCGGCTACGAATCGTACCACGAAGAAAGCCCGCGGATCTTCGATTGGATGAATCCTTTGCGGCGCCAAAAACCGCCGCGAGAATTCCGCATGTCCGTGCTTCGTCCGAGCGAAAGTCGCTTTTATTGGCTACGAGCAGACGGATTGCCCCAATCGGTCCTGCAGCCGACATTCCTTGCCGGCCAGTCCAAAGGAGTCGTCAAGGCGATGGTGCTAAGCGCCCACATTACGCCGGGCAACACGATCTACCTCACGTCCGGCGCAAAAAGCCATAGCGTTTGGCTGTCGCCCGACCTCGTCAACTTCACGAAGCGCGTGCAGATCAACGTCCGCGGCACGCAGAAGTTCCACGGAATGGTCCAACCCTCTGTCGAAGCGATCCTCGAAGATTTTCGCCTTCGGGCCGACCGCCAAACGATTTACACGGCGCGAATCGATCTCAACTAGCTGCGTCGTTGCTGAGCACCCGGCCGGATTGCCTACGCTCGTTAAATCCCTAGCAGGGCAGAAATCCACGGGAAGGCGGCCACGAAATCGGAGGCGGTGACGTCGGAGCTGTTCTCGACAGAATTCAAGATCGGACCGCCGGCCACGAAGTCGTTGGCGAACGGCACTTGCGTTTGCAGGAAGGTATCGTTGCCGGGGCCGCCGTTGATCGTCACGGTCTGTTGGAAGAGACTATCGGCAAGACCGATCGTGTCGGTCCCAACACCACCATAAATCGTCACCGTGCTCGAGAAACTGTCGGTCGACAAGACGATCGAATCATTTCCACGGCCCGCGTGAATCGAAAAATCGCCGGTGAATGACGAGCTATCGAGCACGCCGATGTCATCGTTGCCGCGGCCTGTGTCGAGCTGAGTATTGCCCGTGACGCTCACTTCGACCAAGAGCACCGTGTCGTTCCCCGCTCCCGAGCTGACTTTCATATTCCCGCCGACATACACCGGACCGAAGACCAGGTTTATCAACGGATTCGAATCGGTCGCCGGCGTATGGGCGGCGCCGACCAGGATCTCGTCGTTGCCGCAACCGGTGGTGATCGAGAGATTACCTGTTACGTCGGCGTCGGCGACGGCGACATGCTCGCCGCTGGAGGTGCCGCCGGACGAGCCGCAACCTTCGCCCCAGTTGCACAGTCCGTTAAAAAACCCAAAAAAGCCCGATTCGCCGCCGCCAAGTGCAAAGCAGCCGCTTAATCCGAAGCAACCAGGGTCGGCCGAACAGGCGATCGCTCCCAGGCCGCCAAATGCCGCGAACGCGAAATTGAATCCCGAGCCGGCATCCGTGATCGTCAAGTTCCCGCCGACATTCACGTGGCCGGTATCTGATTCGTCGCCGATGATGCCCAAGCCCTCATCGTAGCCGACTTGAATGTGGTCGTTGCTGCCGTTTCCGATCAACGTGAGGTTGCCCGTCACGTTGGCGTCGAACACGGCCATCGTGCTATTGCCGAATCCGCCATCGATGAGCAAATTGTGGCCAACGCTGACGGCGACGCCCGTTGCCGGGCTTCCTACTGTAAATGTGTCGCTCCCAATTCCTCCAAAGATCGCCGCGCTTCCTCCAATCGAGGTGTCTTCGATATTGACCGTGTCATTGCCGTTGCCCGTAATGACCAGCAGATTTTGGGGGATGGTCGTCGTCAGGGTGACAGCCGGGGAAATGGTCGGAGCAACCGTTGCGCCGCCGATTTGCAGGACGTCGTTCCCCTGGCCCAAAAAGACGTAAACGCCGCCGGTGACGCCATTCGCCGTGAAAGGATTTGTGCTGCCGTTGATCTTGGTGGTGCCGTCGAGGCTCGAGACTTGCAAAGCCCCGCCGGATGATTGGATCGAGATTTGGTTGGGCTTGGAATCGCCCAGTAGCAGCAGATTGCCACCCGGTAAGACGGCGGCCAAGACGTTACCGGTCAAGAGAGTGCGTGCTTCAAGGCACTCAATCGCCCATTGGGCGGGGCGCAATACGGATCGCGAGGATTTCCGTCGAGGTTTCACGGGCAACTCCGTTTATTTCGAGCCGGTGTCCATCCATGTCCCAAAGCCACGGGGCCAAAATCGAGCCCCGTATTAAGGCCTGGCTTACCTAGAAAGCGGCCCAGCTTCCGGCAACACCATGATTCGAGACTAAGATTAGCCGACGGGGGAAGATTGTCAATAAACTCGGCAGTCTAGGGCGAGATTACGCCTTACGGCTCACCACCACTCAGCCGCCGCAGGGCATTTATTTTGTCGTTTTCGCCGATTCTGGCTTTTCGAACGGCTTCGATCAGAATGGCGATGTTGCGGTCGTACGTTGCCCGATCGACTGGAAATGGCGTTCCGTCCTTCCCGCCGTGGGCATAGGCGTAATCAGCCCAGCGCCGGTCTCGCCGCTCGGTGAGGTTTTCTGAATCGATCGGCGACTGCGGATCCGCGACGCGCAAACCTTCGGCCGGATCGCGATGACATGCCGGTGCGTCGAAAATCACTTCCGCCAAGAGCGACAGGCTCAGAATGGTCGCCGGTCCGACACCCCGCGTCCCCAGCAGGGTCTCGAACGAATCCGGGTGGCGTTCGTGCGCACTCACCAGGATGCGGCGGAGGTGGCTGGAATTTACGTCC
>CAYWOV010000567.1:0-1159 GCA_964459965.1 uncultured Planctomycetaceae bacterium
TACTCAGTCTTCTCACAACGGCAATTGTCTGCTATTAACGTAGTGCGGACCCCCGACTTGGGGACGCGGCGACGAGGCAAGGATGCGTCGCAAATTTTGGACCGGTGCAACCTCTGGCGCAAGGTCGCCGCTGGTGCCGGTCGTCCATGATGCCGATCGTTATGGCGGTTGCGAGTTTCGTCTGTGCGGCTGAGAAGATTAAGGCCGCCCAATCCTTGGACGGGTTGTTGTAAAAAGTTCATCGATCGGCTTGGAACAATTCCAATTCGCCGGCGATACCCTTGACTTGTGAGGAGCCCATGCGACACGCGAACCGATTCAAGTTTTCTGCGATGGCAGCGTGCCTGGTGTTGTTCGCCCTTGCTTGCGTGACAGGACAATTCTTTTGCACCGTCGCGCCCGTCGCCGCCGACGAGCCCCACAAAGTCGCCAATCGCATTCAGGCAAATAACGCGAACGGGGCAAATGGCCCGTCGGGCCATCAGCTCCTGCCCTTCATCGAACTTGCCCGCACGAGTCGCGACGCGGTCAGGGCCGTAAAAGACTATCAAGCGGTCTTCACCAAGAAAGAGCTTGTCGGTCGCACCCTGTACAGCGGTCAAATGATTCTCAAGCTGCGGCACGAACCCTTCAGCGTGTATTTGCAGTTCGTCGACCAGAACAAGGGCCGCGAAGTCCTCTACGCGGGTCCGCGCTACCAATACCTGATGAAGGCGCACGAAGCGCCCGGCACGTTCAGCTCGTTGGCCGGAACGGTCTCGCTCGAACCGAACAGCCCCCGCGCCATGGCCGAGGGCCGGCATCCCATCACCCAGATCGGCATGGTCAAGATGATGGAAACTCTCATCGTCGGATGGGAGTCGGAAATGAAGTACAACGATCCGGACGATCCCAAGGTTTACTACTATCCCAATGCCAAACTCGCCGGCCAAATCCCCTGCAAAGCGTGCATCACGCGGCACGAGAGTGGGAAGCACAAGTACCACTTCTACGAGACGCGCGTGTTCTTCGACAAGAAATCGAATTTCCCCATCCGCCTGGAAGAATACGGACCGCCGGACGCCGCGAATCCCGATGGCTACCTGATCGAACAGTACATTTACACCAACATCAGGACCAACGTCGGTTTGACCGACAACGACTTCGACACGCGCAATCC
>CAYWOV010000567.1:1259-3517 GCA_964459965.1 uncultured Planctomycetaceae bacterium
AACTGAGCGGCGCTTTGATGTGAGGCCCGTCGGTAGGGCAATGATCGTTGCAGAGCAGGCGGCAGACGTTCGCCGGCCCGTCCGAGAGGCACGCGCACGCGGTCTTTCGATCGGCTGCGTTCCCACCATGGGCGCTTTGCATGCCGGGCATGGCAGCCTTATCGAAGCGGCGCGGCGCGAGTGTCGTTTCGTCATTGTGACGATTTTCGTGAATCCCACGCA
Organism: uncultured Planctomycetaceae bacterium; assembly: GCA_964459965.1. Lineage (GTDB taxonomy): Bacteria > Planctomycetota > Planctomycetia > Planctomycetales > Planctomycetaceae > DASPSM01. Next base: position 1,482 of record CAYWOV010000567.1, read on the forward strand.
GTTCGGTCCGGGCGAGGATTTCAATCGCTACCCAAGGCCGATGGAAAACGACCTGGAACTCTGCCGGCAGGCCGGGGTCGACCTGGTTTTCGCCCCGGGCGCGGGAGTCATCCATCCGCCGGGATTCGGCACTTTCGTGGATGTGGCGCCTCTGTCGGGCATGCTCGAAGGAGCCTTCCGCCCGGGACACTTTCGCGGTGTCGCCACGGTCGTGCTCAAACTGCTCAATATCACGCAGCCGGACGCCGCCTATTTCGGCCGCAAGGACTATCAGCAGCAGCTCCTCGTCCGTAAAATGTGTCGTGAGCTCGATCTTCCCGTCGAAATTCGGACCTGTCCGACCATCCGCGAACCGGACGGACTGGCGCTCAGCAGCCGCAACCGTTTTCTGGACGCTGACGCTCGTCAGAAATCGCTCGTCCTGTGGCAGGCGTTGCTCTTGGCGGAGCGACGCTTGAAAGCCGGCGAGCAGGACGTGCGAACGGTGTGTGCCGAAATGCGACGGCACATGGAGTCGGCCGGAAGCGCTGCCGTCGATTATGCGACGGTGGCCGATCCCGAAACGCTGGTTGAACTCACGACGCCGAAGCCCGAAATGATCGCGCTGATCGCGGCCCGTGTCGGTTCGACGCGTCTGATCGATAATCTCCCCATCTCGCTCGAGCACTCTTCCTGATTCGGTCGTGCCTTCATGCGTCAAACGCTGCTCCGCATTCCGCTCGACGGTCCTTGGTCCTTGGGCCCCTGGGAAGTTCCCGGCTTCGGCTTTGGAATTGTCCTGGTCTTGTGGGCCGTCTTCGGCGCGGTCTGGCTCTATCGCTACCGGCGGGAGTTGGCCGTGCCTGCGACGCTGGCGGCTCCCGTTGGGATCTGGATCGCGGTCGCGATTGCCATCGTGGTCGTGGTCCCCTGGTTTGTCGAGCGGAAGGCAAATGCAGCGATCGAGCAAGCCGATCAAATTCTCGCCGCCAGCCCGCATTCCCCCGAAGCTCTGATGATGCGGTCGCAGGGCCATTTCGCAAAACGCGATTATGCCGCGGCCGTCGAAGATTTGCAGACCGCGGTGAAGTTCGATGCGGATGACAGTGCGGCTCTCAATCGCCTGGCCTGGATCGAGGCAACTTGTCCAAAAGCCACAGTTCGCAACGCCTCGCAGGCGGTCGAAAACGCCCAGAAAGCTTGCCAACTGACGGCGTCCCACAATCCCGAATATCTGTCGACATGGGCGGCCGCGCTCGCCGAAAACGGAGACTTCTCGAAAGCCGTCGAATCTCAGCGCAAGGCCTTGCGATTGGTCGCCCAATCGCGCGACGCCGGCCTGTCGGCCGAAGTGCCCCGGATGCGTCAACAATTGCAATTGGCCGAGCAGGATCGTCCGTACCGCGACTACTCGGCCGACATAAACACCAGCGTGCCGATCTTCGGGTTCGGCGCCATGCTTTTTCTCGGCTTTGTGGCTGGCGCCTGGACGGCCGGCCGCCGGGCGGCCCTCATTGGCTACCAGCCGGAGATGATCTGGGACGTCGGCATCTGGCTATTTATTGCCGGCGTGATCGGCTGCCGGGCGTTCTATTGCATCCAGTACGGCTCGCGGATGTTCTATAACGACGTGGGCGGACACGCCGTCCTGAAGAGCTTGCCCGACCTGATCATTGCGGCCGTCAACTTGCCCGACGGCGGCCTGGTCTATTACGGCGGCATTCCGGCCGGATTGCTCGCCGCGATTTGGATCTGCCGCAGGCGGAACATCAATCTGCTTGCGCTGGGCGATGTAATCATCCCGTCGCTCTTCTTGGGCATGGCGTTTGGTCGCATCGGCTGCTTCCTCAACGGCTGCTGCTACGGCGACCGGTGCGATCTTCCCTGGGGCGTACAGTTTCCAATGGGCAGCGTTCCCGACATGGCCATGGTCTTGCGCGGATACGTGGGGGCCGATCAGGATTTGACGATCCGGCTGCATCCAACGCAGCTCTACAGCTCGCTCGACGGGCTGTTTCTCTTCCTGTTGACCCACGCATACTTCCCTTTCCGACCCC
>CAYWOV010000568.1:0-3504 GCA_964459965.1 uncultured Planctomycetaceae bacterium
TCCGTGTTGCCTGAAGAACCTATTTGCCGCGGACGGCAAACTTCAGATTCGTGACTCCGTGGCGGGCGCAGGCGAGAATCAATGGTTTGACGTCGGCATAGGGAACGGCTTGATCGGCCCGCACGCGGATTTCGCAGCCGGCGGGATCGTCACCGGCCCTTTCGGCCACGAGTCGGTCGACGTCGTTCCGGCTGGCCTCTTGTCCGGCGACGAACATCCGGCGATCGGCATTCATCGTGACCACGAGCCGCCGCGCGGCGGCCGTGTCGCGTGCGTCAAATTGTCCCGCTTGCGGCAAGACGACCGGAGCGGCTGTCTCCTTTCGCGCGGCCAGGCTGGCGAGACTGAAAAAGACGATCAAGTTAAAGCAAATGTCGATCAGCGGTGTGATGTTGAACCGCACGCCGGATTCGCGCGCTCGCCTGGGAACCTTCATGCCGACTTCTCCCGCTCAATCGCCACGGAGGGGAACGCCGGTCGGCGATACTCGCCGGCCGCTCGCGCTTTGCGTCGCCGCGCAGCCTGCGCCCGCCGATATTCGAGAAACAGATGGTCGGCCATTTGCGAGCAAGTGCTGACACTTTCGTCCACCTTATTGCGGAAAAAGGCGAAAGCCGCGTAGGCGGGAATGGCGACAGCCAGGCCCATCAAGGTTGTCACAAGTGCCGTTGAAATGCCGGGAGCCAGCTCGGTGACCTGGACATTCGCCTTCGACGCGAATTCCGAAAAGGCAATCATCATGCCCCAAACAGTTCCCAACAGTCCCAACATGGGGGCAAGCGTGCCGATGACCGAGAGTGAGTCGATCTTGCGGTAGAGCCGGGCCGCGTATTGCGCGCAGGCATCTTCCATCGCCTTCTCGACGAGCGCGTAACCGGAGCCGATCTCCGTCAGTCCGGCGGCCAGAACGAAGCCGAGCAGGCTGCCGTCGTCTCGGCACAACTTGGCAGCAATCTTGAATTGCCGCTCGTGCATCAACTGGTGGACCTGTTCGGCCAGCTTTCGCGGATTGACGGCCTTCGATCGCAAGGAGAACAGATGCTCGATGACGAGCGCGACCATGGCCACGCTGAGGGCCGCAAGCACGATGCCGACGACTCCTCCCGCATCCAAGAGTTGCCGGACATTCAGGCTCGCATGCCAGCCGCGCGGGGCTTCGTCGGCCCAAGCCAGAGTCGGCACAGCCACTAACATCCCGGCGGCCAGCAGCCAGATCCGGCCGCGCGGACCTTTTGAAGACGAATCGATTTTTTGCGAGTGCAACATGCTTAGCGCCCTGGCAAAGAGGACGATTTGGGCTCGGCGATCGGTTTGATCGACGAACGCGTGCCACGCGACGGTGACACGTCTTCCGCAAATCGCTTCACGTTCTGATAGGCGTAATCGCCGTTATTCTGGGAGGCCAATTTGCGGAGGAAGTCGGCCGCCTCGTTGTCATGCATGCCGAACTGAACACAATGGATTCGCGAGCGGCCTCCGTTGAGCCGCTGGATTTCTTCCATCTCCTCGGGCTTCATGGCCGGCTCGCCCGCGTCGGTCAAAAAGAAAATCACGTCGGGGTGCAACCGCAGCGCCAACGTCAAAGCCGGAAGGTGCAGCGTCCCGCCGTCCGGCTGGACCTCGGCGACAAACTGAGCCGCCAGCCGGCGATTCGATTCGCTCGCCGGGAAGTATTGAAAGTCGGTCTTGCCGGGTGCCTTCATCCATCGTTGGTCGAGGTTGTAAAAGATAATCTGAAACTGCTGCGACCGTCTGAGCGACCCGAGACTCGAAAGCAGCTCATTCTTGGCGGCCTGCATGGAGTTGTAGCTGAACATGCTTCCCGAACAGTCGATCACGTAGACGAACTTCGCCCCGGCGTCCCAGATGCCGAAGAAGGGGGCAGTTCCATACGAGCCGCGCGGACCTCCGCCCCGCCCCGATCCGGCGCCCCGCGTGGCGGAGGCGAGTCCATCCGATTTGTCGTTGACAGGCGGCTTCGAATCACGCGGCTCTTCGCTGTTCGTGCCAGTTGATTCCGCCGGCGGCTTGCGCACGTTGTTCAGCGGTGTATCGATCGATGCGCCCGGTCCGATAACCGGCTGCGGTTTTGATGTTTGGACGGCGACTTCTTTTGGCGCCTCGGTTGGGGCGGCAGGTGATGGCGCGGGCTCCGCGACGAGGCGTGCCGGGAGCGCAGCCGCCGAAGTTTGCGGTTCGGTCGGTTTTGTTGACCCGATCTCCTTTTCCGACGGGCCCTCGCCAGTGCCGTCTCCGCCTCCGCCGGAATGTCCCACGTAAATGCCGATCCGCCGAAAGTCACCGTTGGGATCGCCGACGATGCCGCCACTGCGGCTGGCGAATGCGGCTGCCAAGAGTACGATCAATCCGCCGTGCAGCACGAGTGACAACATCCAACTCGGCACGGCGATCAGGCCGCGCTTGATCGGCGGTGCATTCGCCTGCTCGAAATTCGTGGGAGACCGCGAATCCGACATGACCGCCTCGACGGCGCGTTCCACTGGCGAAATGTCTGCCAATGTCTACGAGCCGCGGATGACTGCTTGGATTTTGACCTGATTGCGGGCGAACGCCCGAGGATTGGGAGAGGGTGCGGCAGTTTAGGTGTCTTGGGAAAATCAGTCAACACGAATTCCCGCCGCCTCACCGCGGCAGCTACGACGCCTCGAAGAACCGGCTGGTCGAACCGCCCTCTTCGACCGCCTCAATCTCCACTTTCGCCGCGCAGCGAGGGCACCAGCCGACAAAGGCGTCCTGGGCCACATTCAGATAGGCCCGGACATAAGTGCGGCAACATTTCATCAGCACGCCGACAAAGGGCCGGGGGGCGGGTCTGCGGCTGGCATCTGGCACGTCGCGGCCCGAGTCGAAGTGTTGGGTGACGGGGTCTTCGTCCATGCGAAAGTCCGATAACTGCCAATTGCGCGCGAGTTGTAATTTGCTCAGCCGGGGGCCACAACAGCAGTCTCGGTCCCAAATAAGCCATTCGACGCGAAAACAGTCGTCGATTAAGATCGGGTTGCTTCTCGATCTCAGCAGCAACCTTGAATTCCCGCGACTGTTCTCCCAGAATGCGGCGTATTCAAATCCTGGGTGGAAACTATGTCGATTGAAGTCGCAGAAAAGCTCAAATCGCAGCTCACCGACAAATATGTCGTCGTCAAACAGGGAGTTCCCGAGCTGCGACGATTCGCTTCGCTCACCGGCCGGGTGAAGACGGTCAACATGAGCGGACGAGCACTGGTGGAGTTCGACGGCCCGGTCGACATTGGCTGGTACGACATCGATCCGCAGTATTTGGTTGTCGTCGAAGCGCCCGCGAAGAAAGCGCCTCCCGAAAAGCACGCGGCTTCGGCGAAAGCGGCCGAAGCCGCTAAGCCTGTGGCAGTGGCGAAACCGGCGGGAAAAAGCCCGTTGGAAATGGCCCGCGCTCAAGGTTCGGGCAGTGCGGCGGCACCGGCTGCTAAACCGGCTCCGGCCGCCGCAGGCGGTGCAGCGCCGGCT
>CAYWOV010000569.1:0-3503 GCA_964459965.1 uncultured Planctomycetaceae bacterium
AGATTGTCGTACTGAAAGGTCACGCCGCGTTCTTCGTCGGTCGTGAAGGCCATTTTGCGTTGCGACGGACGATTGTCGTGACTGACGACGCCGTCGCCGTAGGGCCAGCCGTAGACGAGATGCGGCGATTTCTCGGGGACGCCCGCGTTGTCGTAATAACCCCCTTCACCGGGGTCTTCGTAGTAGAGGATTCGCTCGACGATTGAGCGGCGAGTTTCCGCTGAAGGTGCCGCCACCGCGCGGGCAATCTCGCGCTGTAACCAGCCGAAGCCGACGTAGTCTTGCGTCAGGTAGAACAAGCCCTCGTTTCTCACGCCGAACAGGCGATCGCTCTCGCGGCCGAGGGGGTCCGCTTCGGCCTTCAATCGCAGCATTTCGGTCGACGGAGCCGGCAGCTTGAGGTCGGCCAGCCTAGATAATGCGTGGTCCACGTCCCCGTGATCGAAGGCCGTTCGCAGTTGAGCCAGGATGGCGTCGAGATGGTCATTCTGGCTGTCGACGTCGAGCTGGATGTATCGATCGAGATAGGCTTTTTGCAGGTATTCTCGCCAAAGGTAATTGCGTTCGCGGACGTCGGCGGGCATCGCGGCTCCGGCCGCCTCCACCAAAGCGACCATGCGGCCGATGCCCGCGTTGTTGCGGATGGGTGTCTCCAAGTTGTGTTCGAGCGTAAAAATGGCTTCGGCCATTTGCGGCGCCGCCTCTGGACCGAAGTGCGTGCGGCAGTACTCGGCGACGACGTCTTCCACCGACCGGTGCGGATTCCAGAACAGCCGCTGGTAGATCCATTGGTTCAAATGGTCGTGGTGCCCTTCGGAGTAGGCCACGTCGCCGATCGCGAATTCGGCCGTTTCCTGAAAGACCTTGTAATAATTGCGGGGCCGCGCATGAAACGTGCGCCGGTTGAAGACCTGGGCCAGTTCCGCGCTCGGTTTGCGGTCATACATCCACGAATCCCACTTGGGCGGCAACTGGTGATTGCGGTCGGGGATGAGCGCGTGGTCCATCAAGCCGTACTGGGAATAGACCCAATGCGTTAAATCGGTGAAGAGCAGGATCGACTGCCGCGGCGGCAACTGATGCAGCATTTCGCGGAGATAACCACTCAACGCGCCGCGGCCGCCGTTCTGGAAGAGATCCATGCGGTGATCTTGCCTCCGTCCAGGCGTCCATCCCATGGCGTTTGAGCCTGGGCCGTAGACAAGGCCGTCGATCCACGCGCGCGGCTCGGCCTGCAGGTATTCAAAGATTGCCCGATCGCCCGCGTTATCAAGCTTCTGATTGCCCACGAAGATTTTCGCGTGCGGATGATACTTGTGCAGAATGCGGGCGTAGTCCTCGCAAAGATGAATGAGGATGCGGCCGTACGGGGCAGAGGCCTCCGATTCATCGCCTCCCCCGTCGCCCGATTTGAAGTGAACGTAATCAAAGGGGGCCATTCGCCGGAAAAGCTGCTCGTGCTGTCGCAGCAAGGCGGCCCGCGCTTCGGGAATGCCCGGGCAGAGATAGCCGCCGCGGCCGATGGCTTCTTTGGCCTGCCATTCGGGCGGACCGCTGCCGTTGTTGGCCTCGATGACGGCCAGCGTGTCGAGACCGTACGATTTGACGAAGTCGAACAGACCGCTCCGATTATCGTTCTCATCGAGTTCGAACGTGTTCGCGCCGGCGAGGGCATAATCGAGATGGGCCCGCTGTTCTTCCTGCGTTGTCCACGCGCGGGCACCGGTGAGCTGGCGCATCGTCTGCCCCTGCGTGACGATCAGGCCGCGGACGGACCACCGCGGCGCGCAGCGCAGATGCAAGTCATCGGGAAAAGAAATAGTCCCGCCGCGTCCGACCATCCGTCGCAGTATTTCGCCGACGGCGAAGAGCACGCCCCGCCGATCGCTGCCAATCGCGAGCACAACTTGCCGATCCTGAACGTTTTTCGACCCCAGGACGAATCCTTCGGACCCCGGATCGAATTCGCTCGGCGGCGTAATACCGAATTCCCGTGCCTGAGTTGCCAATTCCGGATGCGACTGAAGGGTCCCGATGCAAATGATGATCGGCGCGGGTTTTCCCAGAGAGGACGGCCCGACGGCGATGGGGGCCGTAGTCATCTCGGAGATGCGATCTCGAAGCAGCGCGACGTATCGAGATTCGACAGCGTCAGCTTTCGCTCCCGGCACCAGTTGAACAGCGGTCAAACCGGAATCGGCTTGTGCTGCGTCTCCAAAGAGGAAGAGCGAAAGCGCCAACCCAATGCGCCAACAGAGATCCATCGTTGTTACCTCAAGCAGCGCGCCAAATGTGCCCGCGGTGCGGCGGCAGTCGATGCGAGCGTCACGAGTTGAGCAGGTCGATGAAACGGGCTGCCAGCTTCGGGCCAGTACCGGTGTCTTCATGCTTGAAAAATACGTACGCCTCCTTCCAATTCCTTGATTTGATCTGCGAGAGCCATTCGGCAAGTTGCTTCTTGGAGTAGCGTAGACGACGCAGACGCAAGTAACCCCAGTGCGCCGTGCTCACGAGTTCATCGGATTGGATGTCCTCGGCATCGTCGAAACAAAGGGCGCACGATTTCGTTCGCAGAAGGGCGAACACGTCTTCCTCGAACCAGCTAGGGTGACGGAATTCCATCGCGACCGGTGTTCCGTCCTGGATCAAACTTAAAAAGCTCTCAAGCCGTAGAAGATCCTTCTTGAAGTTAGGCGGCAATTGAAAAAGCAGGGGACCCTGTTGCCGACTCAGCACCGAGGCCGTCTTTAGAAAATGGTTCGTCTGCTCATTGACGTCTTTCAGCCGCTTGAAGTGAGTGATGACCTGTGGCGCCTTGAGCACGAACCTGAAGCCGGCCGGCACTTGTGTGGCCCACGCTTTCAACATGCTGGCAGTCGGCATGCGGTAAAAGGTGTTGTTCATTTCGACTACGGAGAAGTGCTGGCTGTAGTAGCTGAGCATTTCCTTTTGTGGCAGTTTGTCGGGATAAAAGATCCCCTTCCACTCCTTGTAGCTGTAGCCGCTTGTTCCGACAAAGAATCGCATTTGGTCGTCTCCGTCGAACACTATCATTCATCGGCGTCGACGTGACAAGGCGGCACATGCCCCGTTGACACGCCTCGTTCAGCGAAACGAATTGGTCGGCGGCAATTGCGACGCAGAAAGAGTTGAATTACATTCAAGCCGTCTTGACCGCTCGTCTCGCTCGAAACGAGCGAGCCTTGCCACGCACTCGTAGCTCAATGGATAGAGCATCGGTCTTCGGAATGTTGACCGTGAAGAGGCATCACGAAGCAAAATTCAGCGAATATTCGTACGTCGCAATAACTTAGCGCGATGCCACTCGCTCTTTGCAATGCCTCAAAAAACCTCATTTCACGCCACTATCGGGTGTCAGTGACACCCGCGCTTCGCGACTCCAATTCGTAACTCTCTCGAGTCGACATTTCGAAGTCTGCGGCCTGCATCGCCGCTCGCGATCGGCACGTCTTTTTTCTCCCGCCGATCCCAAGCTCGCGTCC
>CAYWOV010000570.1:0-3500 GCA_964459965.1 uncultured Planctomycetaceae bacterium
CTTCGCCGCGCGTCGTGCTGTACCGCGCGTACGATCGGGGCAAGGCGTTTGTGACGAGGGCCGGATCGCTGATTTTTGCGACCGCAATTGTCGTCTGGTTTGCCGGTTACTTCCCGGGTGATCACCGCGAACTCAATCGCATGCTCGCGCAGATTGAAGCAAAGCAGCGAAGCGGCCAGGCCGACGATCCCGCTCAAGCGGCTGAGCTAGCAAAATTAACCGAGCGTCAAAACGTGCTCGCCGGCCACCTGATCGAGGTGAGCTATCTGGGACGCCTGGGCCACGCCATCGAGCCTGCCGTGCGGCCGCTGGGTTGGGATTGGCGGATCGGTGTCGGGGCGATCGCGTCCTTCCCCGCGCGGGAAGTCATTATCGCCACGCTGGGAACGATTTACAGTCTTGGAAACGACGTTGATGCGAGCGACCAGGGTCTGATGGATTCCATGAAGAACGCGACACACGCCGACGGCTCCAAGGTCTACAATGTACCGGTGGCCCTGTCGATCATGGTGTTTTTCGCGCTGTGCGCTCAGTGTGCCGGCACGCTAATGACAATCAAGCGGGAAACCAACCACTGGATTTGGCCAATTTTCACCTTCGTCTACATGACGACCCTGGCGTACGTTGGCGCGCTGATCACCTATCAGGTCGGAATTCGACTGGGCTAGGCTTTAACGGGGTGCGAGGCCGCGCGGATTTTCAAGATGACATGGGACTGGCAACAAATCGTCGCATTGGCCTGCGTCGCAGCGGCCGTTTTTCTGCTTGGCCGGCGCGTGCGCAGCTGGTGGAAGGGTTCGAGCGCTGGCGGCTGCGCCTCGGGCTGCCAGACTTGCTCCGTCAAGAACACGTCCGCAACGGTCAGCAAGCCGCTCGTCACGCTCAGTTTGTCGCAACGGAATCCGGGCGAATCATTGGCCGATCGCTGACGACACCTCATTGATCGGTCGAGGAAGGTTCCTTCTCCGCATCATCAGTCGCGCGCTCAGGCGCTTTCGCAGCGGCCGATTGCTGAGTCGCCCGTCCAGCAGATCCCAAGCGATTCAGTGGCCCTAACGCAAGACCGCGAAAGAGCCAATTGACCACCTGCTTCTGCCTCCTGAAGCGCTGGTTGGCCTGCACGGAAGAGACGGCGGCGACAAGATTCTGGCCTTGCGCCGTTTGTAGCCGCCTTTCCATGGCCTCTCGCATCTCGGCATTCTTGGCCGAGGCGAGCCATCGGTTTGTCGTCTCCTCGACTTGCGCCGCGGTCGCGGGCGACTCTTTCAGTTCCGTTGCCCATTCCGCAAGAATGGAGCGGCCAATCACCTGGCCCAATTGTCGCCGAACCGGCACTTGCAACCCCCCGGCCGCGATCTGCGACTTAACTGCCTCGCGTGGAATGGCGTCGAGCATGGTATTTACCAGAACGGTCACGCGGGGATCGACTTTCGTCCCCGTCTCGCGTTCCCGCCGCAATTGTTCCATCACCGATCGGAGAACTTGCAAATGGCGTTCTCGAGGCGCCGATGCTTGTGACTCGATGTGTTTCTTCGCGGTTTCATTCAGGAAATTCTGTTCCACCGCGGTTAAAACGGCGTCCAACTCACTGGAACTTAGAGGCGAGACGGAGTCAAATCGCCCACCAATGAGCGGAATAACCGGACCTCTCGTCGCCCGGGCCAGACGCTGCTTTTGCTGGTCTTGAATAATCTTTTGCACCAATTGGGCCCGTTCACCGGGATCGGCCGTGTTGAGCAGGTTGTCCCGATCGAACGGCGAGAGTTTGAACAACCAGGCGTTGTACTGGTCCAGCAGTTTTTGCAGACGTCCGCCGTTCTTGGCATCCTCTTGCAGCTCGTCGTTCAGCCTGACCAGTTGCTCGCGGCGCTCTGTCGGCAATTTGAGAAACGTCTCATAGTTCCGCTTGAGGCGGTTGAGATCGGATTGGCTCAATTTTTCGATCGACTGACGTCGCGCTTCGAGAACGCTGGCATCCTCGGTCGTGCCCCCGCCCAGCAGCACGACAGCCACGAGCACGCCAATCACGCGCGTTCTCGAGAACTGGAAGTCAGGGTGTGGTTGTTTTGGCATCATTGAAGGACACACCTCGCTTGTCCAATTCCCGCACGAAGTCGATCGATTCGACGTTCGAGTACAAATCGAGCTTCTCAATCACCGGGAGATTGCGAAGCAACTCCTCGGAGCGATCGGGGACCAGCCGATTGGTGGTAAAAAAACCGGCAACCGCGGTCAGCGCCAATCCAGCCACCCAGGCCCCGACGATCGCTCCACGTCGCAGGGGTTCTTTTGGAATCCGCTCGAGTAAAGTGGCCGGCAAAAATGGCTTCGGCCCTTCGGCCGCTTTGACGCTCGTGACCATTCGCTCCGTCAGATCACCATTTCCGGTCAATCGCGGCAACTGGTCGAGCAAGTCCCAGGTCCGCGACAGCATTTCCACATCGTGCTGCACAGTCGGGCTTTTCGACAGAACGTGTTCAATATCCTTGGCCGCCGGTTCGGGAAGTTCCCCGTCCAAATAGGCGACCAGGTTCGACCGTTGGTCCGAGCTGAGTCGCGGGATTTTTTCCATTGATCCGGCCTCGGTGCTGACTCGTGCCGCTCTGGGATTCCAAGCGCGGGTGGGAGAATTAAGGTCTCAGATGCGGTTCCAATTGGCCGCGCAAGTTCTCGCGGGCTCGAGCCAGGAGCGATTTGACCGCCTCGGTCGAGAGGTCCATTGCGGCCGCGATGTCTTCGTAGCTCATGCCCTCGAATTTGTGCAGCAGAACCGCCATCCGTTGTCGCTCGTTGAGCGTATCGACGGCCGACTGCACGATTTCACAGGTCTCGCGTTTGACCACTTGACGGGTCGGCAGCAACGACGAACGATCGCTCATGACCGTCTTTCGCACACCGACCGCGACGGAACCTGATCCTTGCTGCGTGTTGAGCGAAACTTCTTTTCGCCGGCCGATCGTACGCCGCGCGTTGCTGGCCACGTTATTGGCGATCCGGAAGAGCCAGGTTGAAAACTTCGCCGTCGGCTGATATCCCATGCGTGCCCGGTAGATGCGGAGAAAAACCTCTTGGACGAGATCCTCCGCGGCGGCCTGATCCCGCAACATGTGGTAAAAAATGCTGAGCAAACGGTCCTGGTAGCCGGCGACAAGCTGCGAAAATGCCCCGTCATCCCCGGCTTTTGTGCGCATCATCAACTGCACGTCCGGGTCGCGCAGAAACGCGGCCTGATCGCCTTTACCACCATCACCCTTACCGGGTCCGGATTTGTCGGAACCGGCATCGCTGGCTGCGGCCACGGTTTTCAACGTTGCCCCCCGTCGCCCGTCATCACTAGAAAATCAAACCCCGGCACACCTCAAAGGTATCTCTTTGGGCGCGCCAGCGGAAGCAAATTGACGGTCGAACGCGCGGACGGCGAGGCTACTTCACCGTAAAGCGATGTATCGTGGTCTGGGTGTACGGCTTATTCGGCTCCAAGACCGTCGAGGGAAAGTCCG
>CAYWOV010000571.1:0-3495 GCA_964459965.1 uncultured Planctomycetaceae bacterium
CAGGATCATCGGACGCAAAACACCGACGGCGCAGGGCGTCTGAATCTCTTGCGTTTGACACAACCTGAATGGCCGAACGACTCCCAACGTCCCGGCCACGCGCTCCGCAACCGATCGGACCGCATCGGGAACGGCAACAGCCTTCCGCCGAATCCGTCTCAGCTCAAGCAGTCCGACGATGGCGCGCAGCGCGGCCGCCGCGGCGCCTGCAACCCAGATCGCAAACAGCCAACCCGCCAAGGCCCGCTCGTTAACGCGATCGTTCGTCCGTTTTTCGACACGTTCCGACGAGGGCCGCGGGATTGCGTTGCTCGGGACGGATACGGCGACGGAGGAAGCAATCGCCCTGGCCGCGTCTGCCCGAGGCCGATCCGCGATTTGTGGGGACGCAGTCCCGCCAGAAAGTGCCGTGCGAACACTGTTTTTCACAGCAGCGGGCCCGTCGACCGCTAGGGTCGAGCGGCGTTCGAGAAGATTCGTCTGCGCGGCAGGATCGGCCGAAGCGGTAATGTCCGCTGATCGTTGCGGCGCGCCAGTGCCGGAGGGCGGCGTCTTCGCAGCGGATTCCGTCGCGGGCAGCACCGTCGGGGTTGCGCTGGGCAGAATCGCCAGGTGCAAGAAGGGAGGCGCGAGCGCCAGCCCGCCCAGCAGGCCAATTGCGCTTGCCGAAAGGCGCCAAACCAGGATACGCCAGCGCGGATTGGAGCGGCCCAGTGCCGCGTGAAACAGCCACGCGACGGCCAGGACCAGCGTGAGCTTGGTCAAGATCGCCGCGAGGGGAGCGAAATCCGATGCCACAACGCCAAGCCGGGCAAAGACTGTGTTCATTTCGCGCTCCTCGTCCGCGATGACTTCGGAGGCTGCTCTTCATCAGCCAGCCGCTTGAGTGCGACCAAATCTTCTTCCGTCAGTTTTTCGCTGCGAATGAGGTTGAGCAGCAAAGCGCGGCTGGAACCCTGGCAATAACCGTCGATCAGCTCGCGCAGGATCGAGCGAAAGGCCGAGCCCTCGGGCGTTACCGCCTTGTATAAAAACACCTTGCCGACTTTGCGCCTGCTGAGATGTCCTTTCTCGACAAGGATCGTGAGATAAGAGCGCAGGGCCGGGTCTTTGATTGGCTCCGGATAGAGCTTGCGAATTTCGCGCGGCTTCATCTCACCGTGCGCCCAGAGCAGCCGCATGACCGAGAGTTCGCCTGGAGTGAAGCGGGGCATTCGCCAGCTCGCCAGAAAGGATCAATGTGCAGATGATACTGCACTTTGTGCCGACCGTCAACGGGCTGCAAATTTTTTTGCGGGAGACGCGGCCGAATGGAAATAAAAAAGGGACCATCGCATGCGATGGTCCCTTTTCATTTCGTTTTCCGCTCGCTGTGGTTTGACACAGCCGGCGGAGCAATGCTCAATCAATCTCTGCGACCGGCTTAGCGGCGCCAATGACCATAACGGCCGTAGTGACCGTAGCCGCCACCGTAGTAACCACGACCATAGCCCCAGCCGACCGAGACGCCGGGATAGCCGTAATAGCCGGGGTAATACCCGCCGTAGTAAGCCGGGGCCGCATACGCGTATCCCGGATAGCCATACCCGTAGCCGTAGCCGCCATAGTAGCCCGGGTAACCAACGCCGACGCCAACGCCGACGTTCGGGCGGTAGCCGCCCCAATAGCCGCGATTGTAGCCCCGATACGGCCCGGCCTGGCTGTTCGACGCGCCCATAGTGAGCAGCGCCAGCCCCAGCGCGCTCGTGACGATTAACCCACGTATCAATCGACTCATCTTTTGCGCCTCCATTTTCTTTAGGTTCCAGCGAGCGATCCGAATTCCGAATTCCTTGCTCGTGCAAAGCTGCCCCAATTGCTCGCTGCAAGATGTAATTTTTGCATTAGATGTGCCATTTGGCGGTCGGTCCGCGCGAGATTGATCACAATTCTTTGCAAATTATTAACTTGCGCCGACATTCGCATAAGGCACGGAAAGGTCAGACAGCTTGTCGGCAGTATCGTTTCTGACCTTGTTGATCAAAAACTGGTCAGCTGGTTGATCAGTGGGGCCAAATTGCCAGCGGGCCTTGCACGCGGGTCGTTGGTGGCGAATGGCAAGCTGGCGGCTTGCCCTACTTTTGTTGCCAAATAGCAACGGTGTTGCCGAATGACCACAAACTTTGCGCGGATTGCCCCATCGCATTGGAAATGTCCGCGATGCATTTCGCAATCGGGATGTCGGTCTAAGCCGGGACGGCATCATGCGATCGGTGCATTGGAGCGAAATCGGCGACCGGGATCGGTGCGTCACCCACGTGCGCGGGCACGTCACTTGCGTTAGCCAGGGAGGATGCTCACGGTCTCTGAATATCGCGATCTTCCTTCCATCGACGGCATCCGCGATTTGTGGCGGCAGCTGTGGTGGAAAACACCACGGGCTTCGTTCTTTCAATCGATTGAATGGTTCGAGAGCCATTGCCGGAAGGCGGCCGGCCTTCATAAGCCGCGCGTCTTCGTGGTTGCCGCGGCGGGTCGTCCAGTGGGATTGGTCCCCTGGGTTGAAAAACGCGTTTGGGGACCGGTGGGCCGCTTGCGCGTGTTGTCCGACGCTCCGGCCGCGCACGGATTTTCTCGCGGGTCGCTCGGCAGCAATCCGGACCTGACTCTCGAAACAGTGTTGAACCACACGCGAGCAAAGTGTCGCTGGGACCGGCTCGAGCTGCGGCACGTGGAACTCGGCTCTCGCAAACGCACGCTGGGCGGGCGTCGCATCGATCCTGCCTTGAACTTGAATGTCGTCAAGGAAACGCGGATCCTCGTCGAGTGCCGGGGAGACTGGGTTCGCTATCTGCGATCGCTGCCTGATCAAGTCCGCGAGCAGTATCAGCGCTCGGAGCGAGAGTTGGCCGAGCAGGGAAAGCTGGAATACGTTCGGTACCGTCCGGAGGGGACGCCGCTTCACGACGACAACCCCCGCTGGGAAATCTTCGGCGAACTCGAACGGGCACAAAACGGTTTCGACAAGGCGGCTGAAAAGCCTGAAGTTGCTCGAGACATCCACGAATCGGCGACATCGGTTGCGGGTGTCGATCTCAATCTCCTGCGGTTAAACGGCAAACCGATTGCCTGGGCGTACAACTACCGTTGCGACGGCCGGATTGAGATGCAGCGCCTGCGGGCCGCGGGGGAATTTGCGTCCGCAGCCGGCTCTGCCCTTTTAGGCCGCATGCTTTGCGACGGTTTTCGCCGGGGCGACGAGAGTTATCTCTTCGACACAGAGACCAGCCGCCTTGCCGCCGGTTGGCAAACCGCCCAGGCGACAAGCTATCGCCGCATCCACCATCCCCGAAGCGGGGCGCGGGTCGTGCGCCTGTTGGCTGCGTTCAACCGTTGAGGGTCTCCGCTCGAAAGTCTGTCAGCGTTTCTCTCGCTTCGCTCTCGGCGTCCCTGACAGACTAATCGTACGCGGATTAGGAATTTTTTCGCGGACGATTTTTCGGAAATCGGCAAAAA
>CAYWOV010000572.1:0-3491 GCA_964459965.1 uncultured Planctomycetaceae bacterium
CTTGGCCGCCGCTAACGCCGCGTCGTAATTCGGGTGCTCGGTGATCTCTTTCACATACTCGACGTGCTTGAGTTTTCCGCTCGGATCGACGACGAACACGGCGCGAGTCAGGATCCGGTTGAGCGGCCCGCCCTGGATCAGCACACCGTAGTCCTCGCCGAATTTCGGACATTGGTGCGAGCTCAACGTCTTGACGTTCGACACCCCTTCGGCCCCACACCAGCGCTTCTGTGCGAAGGGCAGGTCCATGCTTACCGCCAGAATCTCGGCATTGGGCAGCGACTTGGCCAAGTCGTTGAATTTCTTGGTCTCCGCGCTGCACACACCGGTGTCCAGGGACGGCACGGTCGTTACGATCGTGGTTTTGCCTTTGCTGGCAGCTAGCGTAACGTCTTGAAGCGCATTGTCTTGTAGCTTGAAGTCTGGCGCGGGCCCACCGGCTTTCAACTCATTTCCGGCCAACGTGACGGGGTTTCCCTTGAATGTGACTGCACCACTTCGAGTCGCCGTCATGATCTTCAGTCCAGTGTACTAGAGAATTAATGATCCTGTCCCAATGTCGCTGATTTGCAGCCTGCAGTATTGCGTTTCGGGCGTGAGTTTCAAGTCTGTCTCAATCGCACTCGATGCAGAAAGCCGGTCGTCGGACAGTGGCGATCAGCGTCCGATTCTGCTTGGGGAAATCAATGTGCCCGTGCGACGCTCCCGGATCGGACTCGATCCTCGTATAAATGGACGTCCAGGAGAGTGCCGTTGAATACGATGTTTTATGACTTCGATGTCGTCGTGGTCGGAGCCGGCCATGCCGGCTGCGAAGCCGCATTGGCGGCGTCCCGGATGGGTGCGAAGGCCGCGCTGCTGACGATGAACCTCGACACCATCGGTCAGATGAGTTGCAACCCAGCCATTGGAGGAGTGGCGAAAGGTCAAATCGTCCGAGAAATCGACGCGCTGGGGGGCGAAATGGGCCGCGTCATCGACGAAACGGGGATTCAGTTTCGCATGCTAAACCGAACCAAGGGCCCCGCCATGCACAGCCCGCGTGCCCAGGCGGACAAAAAGGCGTATCAATTCTCGATGAAGCGCCGCGTTGAGGAACAGCCCAATCTCGGGGTGCGTCAGGAAATTGTCGAGCGTCTCGAGGTGGATCGGGGGCGCCTTATCGGAGTGCGCGTTCGCGGCAATGCCGTTTATCGGGCTTCCGCGGTCGTGCTGACGACGGGCACCTTTTTGCAGGCGATCATGCACACCGGTGAGGCCAAGTCGGCGGGCGGCCGCGCGGGCGAAGGAACCACAAACGGATTGTCGCAATGCCTGACGGAACTCGGATTCGAGTTATGCCGCTTCAAGACGGGAACCCCGTGCCGCCTGAACGGAAGGACGATCGATTTTAGCCAGCTTCAAGTCCAGCCGGGCGACGACGAGCCGCAGCCTTTCTCCTTTCTCACCGAGAGGATTTCACAGCCGCAGATTCCCTGCTACTTGACGCAAACAAACGAGTCGGTCCACGAGTTGATCCGCCGCAATCTCGACCGCGCGCCGATGTACAGCGGACAGATCCGCTCAACGGGGCCTCGCTATTGTCCCTCGATCGAAGACAAAGTGGTCCGCTTTGCGGATAAAGGGTCGCATCAGATCTTCCTCGAGCCCGAGGGACGAAACACGCTGGAAGTGTATTGCAACGGCATCTCTACCAGCCTCCCCCGCGACGTTCAGGACGAGTTGGTCCGCTCGATCCGTGGTCTCGAGCGGGCGGAAATCATCCGCTACGGCTACGCCGTCGAATACGACTTCGCGCCCCCCACTCAATTGAAGCCGACGCTGGAAACCAAGCGGATCGAGGGCCTTTTCTTCGCCGGACAGATCAACGGCACAACGGGATATGAGGAGGCGGCCGGTCAAGGTCTGTTGGCCGGAATCAATGCGGCGTTGAAAGTCGCAAGTCGGCCCCCCTTAGTACTGGATCGCAGCCAGGCATACCTCGGCGTACTTGTCGATGATTTGGTCACAAAGGGAGTTGACGAGCCGTATCGAATGTTTACGTCCCGAGCCGAGTACCGGCTGCTGCTCCGCCATGACAACGCGGACCGCCGTTTGACGCCAACAGGCAAGAAAGTTGGGCTCGTCGATCCGGAACGCTCCCAATCGTTTGTCGCGTATGACGCCGAACTTTCGCGAGGCACGCAACTTATCCAAACGCTCCGTTATCAAGGAAACACGCTCGAAGAGGTGTTGCGCCATCCGGAAACCAGTTGGGATGACCTGTGTCGTATCGTTCCGCAGGCAGCTAAGCTTGGAATTTCCAAAAGGGCCGCTGACCAAATCGTGATCGAGGCCAAATACTGGGGCTACATCCGGCGGCAAGCATCGGAAATTGAACGCCAGGCCAAGACGCAACAAATGCGCATCCCCGAGACATTCGACTTCGAGGCCGTGCCGCAGCTCCGGGCCGAGGCTAGAGAGAAATTCTCAAAAGTGCGCCCAGTCAATCTGGGTCAGGCGGGCAGAATTAGCGGAATTACTCCCGTCGATCTGGCGGTCCTTGCTCTGTATCTTCGCGAGCCGGATCGGCTCGCCTCTTGAGGATCAGATTCGATTTCGTTTATGTTTATTGCCGGTTGAACCGCTGTGAGTGCCCAATTGGACAGAGAATGGGGTTTTCGGGGGAAGTTGGTAGCGTTCCCCAGGGCTCGGCTGCGAGTGTCGTGTTGCGATGGCGGCCGCGCATGCCGCCCGAAAGCCGCAGTCACTCGGTGAAAGTCAATGCTGGGCAACGACTTCGCAGGTTAGCCATAGGCGGGGTCCGGGATAAGACTGGCAATTTGTCTTGACGCGCTAAACAATATCAATTAAGCAAGTCGTATGAATGGAGTTGCTTGTATCAGGGGGCGTCTATCCCTGATGCCGGCAGCCGGTTTCCGGCCGTCGGCCTCCACAGCGAACGGAGGAGCGACCAGTTTCCCCACCTTACTCTCCTGCGAGGGCCGATTTCCGGACTTGTGAGCAATCAATGGAGTGGCTGAACGCGGATGAGTTCGCCACCAAGGAGGAGTCCTTTCTTGTTGAGGGATTTCCGAGATGACTGGTTTCATCTCCTGCTCACAACATACGTGCTCAGAATCGAAGGAATGGGACGAGCCTCATGAAAACGGTCTTTACGACAGGTGAAGCGGCCAAAATCTGTAAAGTCAGTCAACAAACGATCATCCGGTGCTTTGATTCCGGACAACTCAAAGGCTTTCGCGTTCCTGGATCGCGGTTTCGGCGCATCCCCCGCGACATCCTCTATAAGTTCATGAAGGAAAACAGCATCCCGACGGACGCCCTCGAAAGCGGCAAACGCAAGGCGTTAATCGTGGATGACGACGAGGAATTGGTCGAACTGATTCGCGACGTACTGGAATCGGACGGCCGCTTCGAGGTCCGGGTGGCCAACAACGGCTTCGACGCCGGCATGATGGTCAAGGAATACCATCCGGACGTCATCGTGC
>CAYWOV010000573.1:0-3487 GCA_964459965.1 uncultured Planctomycetaceae bacterium
GTCAGTTTCGGCTTGTAGTCAAATGTCTCCAACTGAGACGGCGCGCCGTTCATCGAGAGGTAAATGACCCGCTTGGCGGTCGCTCGAATTTGGGGCCGCCCGAGAACGCCGCCAACACTCGGCTCCGCGGTCAGACTTCCCATTAACCGATCATTCAAGAGCGATGCCAGGGCGACCGTGCCGATGCCCGTTGCCGTACGGCCAAAGAAATAGCGTCGCGTCAACCGCTGTACCTGTTCGCGAACCGGATTCATGCGCGCTTATCCCTTGGTGACGGTCTCATCCAGGTTCAACATCACGTTGGCCACCATGGTCCAGGCAGCCAGCTCGCGGGCGTCAAATTTTGGATCGCGCTGCGATTCTCCCACGCCCAACAATTTCGTCGCCGCTCGAAGATTGCGAGCGTAGGCGGCCGACTGGGCCGTGTAGAGTGTTTGGAAGACGCGGATCTCATCCTCCGTCGGCTGACGGGACGTGGCCAGTCGGAAGCCCAGCGCGATGCGGTCGGTTGCGGACTTACCGCCCTCGCGCATCATGCGTTCGGCCAAATGGCGGGCCGCTTCGACATATTGTTCGTCGTTCATCAGAATCAGCGCCTGCAGAGGCGTGTTGGTCCGGCCGCGGCGAACAACGCACTCTTCACGGGAAGGCGCGTCAAACGTCGTCAACGAAGGAGGCGGCGACGTTCGCTTCCAAAACGTGTAGAGACTGCGGCGATAGAGTGCGTCTCCCTTATCCTGCACGAAATGTACCGTGTTGCTGCCGCTATAACCAATCGCCTCCCACAGGCCGGCCGGCTGATAGGGCTTGACGCTTTTGCCTCCCAAATTGGTCACGAGCAAGCCACTGACCGCCAGCGCCGTATCGCGGACCATTTCGGCGTCCATGCGGAAACGGGGTCCGCGGGCCAGCAGGCGATTTTCCGGGTCGCGCTGCGCCAAGGCGGCACTGACGTGCGACGACTGACGATACGCCGCCGATGTCACGATCAGCCGCTGAATGCGTTTCACATTCCAGCCGCTTTGTTCCAATTCGGTCGCCAACCAATCGAGTAACTCGGGATGCGTGGGCCATTCCCCTTGGGCGCCAAAGTCCTCGGCCGTCTTGACGATTCCCGTGCCGAAATAATGCTGCCAGAAACGGTTGACGATCACGCGGGCTGTCAGCGGGTTTCTCGAATCGACGATCCAGCGAGCCAGCGACAACCGATTGAGAGGAGCGTCGGCAGGAAGCGCCGGCCCAATCGCCGCCGGAACGCCGGGGAGAACTTTTTCTCCTTTCCGATCGTACGCTCCGCGGACAAGGACAAAGATGTCACGCAGCTTGGGCATGTCCTGCATGACTAATGTGCTCGGTGAGTTTTGTTCCGCCTCGTCAAGACGGCGGCGAGCCGCGTCCTGTTTGGCGTGAAGCGGATCAAAGATCGAACGGCTGCCCGCGTAAACGTGCTCCACGAAATAATCGCGGACGATTTTCGCCTGCCGCGATGTTCGCTTTTCCGAGGGGATGTCGAGCGATCTGACGACATTCCGCGGCAACGACGACTTATCTTTGCCGAGCGATGCTTCCCACGCCTTCAGCGATCTCGAACGCAATTCGACGAGGCTGGGTGCGGCAGGGACACCGCCCGTGGTGACGACCCGGGCGTCGACGTTCGGCTCCTGATAGCGAAACGCCTTGAGCGCGCTGCGGATGGCGGCATCGGCAGCCGTCACATCGCCTTTGAGGCGGTCGATCTTCCCAGACTCGGCAGCAGGACCCGTGCGAATAGCCGGTGGAGGCAGAAGGGCGTTTCCGTCCATCGGCCGTTCCTTCAGGCTGCCAAAGTATCCGAAAAATCGATAGAAGTCTTTCTGCGTAATGGGGTCGAATTTGTGATCGTGGCAGACGCAGCAGCCAAGCGTCAGGCCGAGAAAGACAGTCCCCGTCGTTTGCACCCGATCGACCGCGTAGCGAACGTAAAACTCCTCGTCGATCGCTCCCCCTTCACCGGTCGTGGTATTGCAACGGTTGAAGCCCGTGGCCACGCGCTGGTCGATCGTCGCGTTTGGCAAAAGGTCGCCCGCCAGTTGCTCCAAGACAAACTGGTCGAACGGCTCGTTGGAATTGAACGAGTGAATGAGCCAATCGCGGTACGGCCAAATCGAACGCTCGTTGTCCAAGTGCAGACCATGCGTGTCGCCATAGCGGGCCGCGTCGAGCCAATCGCGGGTCATCTGTTCGCCGTATTGCGGCGATGCTAACAGACGATCGACGAGCTTCTCGTACGCGTTGGGTGAGCGGTCCGCCAGAAAAGTGTCGACTTCGCCGATGGTCGGGGGCAGGCCGGTCAGATCGAGCGTCACTCGGCGCACCAGCGTCGTCTTGTCAGCCGGTGTAGACGGTTGCAGGCCCTCGTCCTCGAGTCGGGCGATGATAAAGCGATCGATCGGGTTGCTAGCTGCCGTCAGCGTTTTGATCGGCGGAGCCGGAAGATGACGCGGCGCGACGAACGACCAGTGCGGGTGAAACTCGGCCCCTTGATCGATCCACTCCTTGATAAGCTCAATCTGCTCTGTCGAGACCGACTTTCCAGACTCTGGCGGCGGCATTTTGACGTCGGGATCGTGCGACATCAGCCGAACCAAGATTGCACTTTTCGCGCTCGATCCAGGAGTAATCGCCGCCTCGCCCGATTCGAGCTTCGCAATCGCCCCGGCCTTTTTGTCGAGCCGCAATCCGGCCTTACGCTCGTGCTCGTCGGGGCCGTGACATTTGTAGCACGCATTGGAAAGGATTGGACGAATATCGCGGCTGTAATTGATGTGCCGGGTGGCCCCGGCGACCGCTGGAGACGAACCCGTTAGCGCGACGCAAGTCGCCAAAACGATCGCGATTGGAAATCTGCAAATCGGCGGAGAGGACATGAGCGCGCGACTTCAGCTCCGGATGGATGTTGCCAGCGTCGTCGCGGTCCGAAGGCGGGCCGCAAATGGGGGGGAGGATTTGGTCGACGCTCGCGTAGGCCAGTTTCGCTTTCTATTAGACCCTCACCTCGCCCATTTGTCCAACGTTGAACGGCCATCCAGTATGCGTCATCCGCCTCATTCCGCCCGCCGTTAAATTCGACAAAACCGGCAAATCAACGGCAGATTGCCAATTGTATTCAGATTTGCGCAACGACCCATTTTGACCGATCTTGTCTATAGGGTAGATCCATTGGAAGCGTTGCGGTTTTGCAACATGCGCGTCGGGACATTGCTGCGCGGACGCCGATTGGCTCGGCCGTCTGCACGAAGCCGCGCGTTACGGGGATGGTGCTCCATGGTGGCAGTGATTGAACCGGCCGTCGCGTCGAAAGGCAGCCCAGTTGCGATCTGTGGGCTGTCGTTGGAACCGGTTCGCGATGGCGGCGGCATCGAGCCGATGTGGTTCGGCCCGGGGCGGCACGTGATCGGCTCAGCTGCCGATTGCTCGCACAGCCTGCTGACGGCGGGCGTTCAACCGC
>CAYWOV010000574.1:0-3484 GCA_964459965.1 uncultured Planctomycetaceae bacterium
CCGGTGCCAAGGTCGTGATCGTCGACGACGTGATTACGACCGGCGGAAGTTCGCTGCAGGCGATCGACCGTGTTCAAGAAATGGGATGCCAGGTTGTGTGCGCGGTCGGCGTGTGCGACCGCCTGCAGGGAGGGGCCGCGGCGTTTGCCGCCCGCGGCATCCCGTTTCGCTCGCTGCTGACAATTCGCGACTTCGGGATTGAAGCCACCGGTTCGACCTGACGGCACACGCCGCCGATCGTTCCGGCACGTTTCCCTTCCCGCAATTACAGGCCTTAGCCAGGCAAGGATGCCATGCCGAGCCTTACGAACGTTGCCAAAAATCGGGCGCCTGTCGGGCTGCCGAAAACGAAAACGGGCGGATCCAATCGGGCCGCCGCCCTGCTCTCAACAGGGCGACGAATTGCCTGGGGCGGAGTGAATTGGTCCCGTTCATCCGCGGGCGGTGCCTTCGGCAGCGGCTGCGTCGTCGGACTTTATTTTGTCGGATTCTGTCACGCGCTGACCGCGCGGTTTGGCGACAGCTTGCCGTTTCTTGGCGGCGTGTTGACCGCGACGGCGATCGGCGCGCTGGGCGGCACTTTAAATTTGCGGAATCGCGGAGAGGCGTCGCGTTGGCGATTGATCGCGCTTTGCGTCGTCCTCGCGGCCTGGGCGGTCGCCTTTCGCTGGCTGACGGACTTCGCCGGTCTGGGATACCGCTCGATCTCTCTGAGCCTGCTCACGTCACCCTGGGTGCAATACGCGGCCGCGTTCGGCATCGGGCTTGTGTTGCTCGGAGTGCCCGCGGCCTGCGCCGCTCGAATGGGTTTTGGTGTACGGTCGGTGCGCGTCGAGTGGTTCTTGATTGGCGCGGCGGTGGGATTGGTGCTGGCGGCGAACGTCGTCGGACCAATCCTCGGCGTGCAGTGGGCGCTGTGGATTGGCGCCGCCGGTAGTCTGGCCATCGTTGCCAGCCGGCCGCGGCTCGTGTCTCGAACGACAGAGTCCGCTCAAGCGGTCGCGTTCAGCTTTCCTTCGCTCGCGTGGTCCGTTTTCGGATCGGTCGCCGTGGGCCTGGCGGCAGCGGGCGTTTCGCGATTGACGCTGCAGTTGTTCCCATCGGCCGAAGCTCTGCAATGGACGGCGTGGACCGGCTTCTTGATCGGAACGGCGCTCGGCTGGATGTTCGCACGTCGGGGAACGGTCGACCAGCAGCGACGGGCCGCCGCGCGGCTCGCGCTGTGCGGCGCGTTTTGCATCGTGTTTCCATTCGTGTGCTTCGGAACGTTGACCGACTGTTTCCTGGCCACCACATCAGGCGTTCCACAAGTCGGCTTGCTCATGGTGATCCGGGCCACGGCGGCGGCCGCTCTGCTCTTTCCTCTCGGTGCGGTCTGGGGCGGACTCGTCAGCCTGGGTCGCACGACGGTCGACTGTGAAGCGCCAGACGACAGTTTGAATCGCCTCTTACGTTCGGCCCTGCTCCTGCCGGCCGGATACCTCGCCGCGCAGTGGTTGTTTTCGCACGCAGTCGCCGTGCCCACGCTGATTGGCGGGGTGGCCCTGCTGATCGCCGTCGCGGCAACGGCCGTCACATTCCGACAGACAGCATGGTCAGCGCGTTGGCGAGGAGCCGTTGCGTTGGCCGCACTCGTCGGCCTGATTGCAGCCGGTCGACTAGCCGGCACGTTTTCGCCTTCGCGAGCGGCGAGGCTGTTGTTTTCTACCGAGGTCTTCATGGACCGCCGTGGAGGCACCGAGGCTCGGCTGTTGCCCTTTCTCGACGAGGCTCGTCTCGTCGCGTCAGAGGAAGGGAATCGTGGAACCTACACGTTGTGGAAGCGACACGGCGTGCAGCTTGAGCTGCGCGAAAACGGGATTCCGCTGGGAACTTATTGCAGCCAGGCCGATGTGTGCCCGCAGTATTCGGGCCAGGTGCTAACCTCCGCGTTGCCGCTCACGCTGCACGAATCGCCGCGACGCGTGTTGATGTTGGGATTGGGCAGCGGCAGCACGCTGTTGGCGGCGCTCGAGTTTCCGGTTTCCGAGATCACGTGCGTCGAAACGGACAGCCGGCTGATCGTTTTGCTCGAACGGGCCGCCTTTCCGAGCGGGCCCTCCGATCCGCACGGCGACAACCGCGTGCACATCGTCGAACTCGATCCGGTTGCGGCCGTTCAATCGCGGCCCGGGTCGTACGACGTGGTGGTCGCCGATACGGAGCCCGCCAGCATCGCCGGCGGCACGCCTTATTTCACGCGCGAGTTTTACACCGGCGTGAGCCGCCAGCTCGAAGGCGACGGCATCTTCGCCCAGCGATTCCCTTACGTCGATTTTGGTCCGTGGCCCGTCGCCAGTGTGCTCGCCACGCTGAGATCGGTCTTCACCGACGTGGCGGCCATCGAAGCCGGCGGCGGCGACCTCGTGCTCTTGGCGACCAACTCGCCACGCGGCCTCGATCGGCCCGATTTGTTCAAACGCTTTCAGATGCCGCAGGCCTGCCGCACGCTCTCCAACGTCGGTTGGGATTGGTCCGTCGCGCTTAACCTGGGGGCCTACCGGGCCGAAGCCTGCGAGGCGATCGCCCGCGGAGCACGCATCAACACGGCGACGAACGGCCTGTTCGCCTACGGCCTGCCGCAGGAAACCATGCGCTGGGGTGCCAAGCAAAGCGAACTGGCCCGGGTGTTGAATCCGCACGCGGGGCGAATCGCCGAATGGTCGAACGCCGAAGGGAACGATCCCGAATTCCTGCGACGGCTGTCCGATGTGCTCCTGCAGCGCGAGTTGATGACGACGTACCCGGACCAGCCGTGGGCCTACCGCAAGTCGGTGCACGCTGAACTGCTCAAACATCCGCATACGGTGATCGCCGAAGCCACCGACGGCTTCGATCGACAGCTGCATCCAGTGGATAAGCGACGGCTCAACTACTTCTCCGCACTGGGCCATGCCACGCAAGCCCGGCGCCCGACGCTCGAGGCGCTGCACGAACTCGAGGACTTCGCCGAGCCTTATGACCCGGTGCTCACCTATTTCGTGCATCACGAGCTGGCTTCGCTCTATGCGCGAACGGCTTCGCCCGATCCGACCGCCCAATTGCGGCACCGGCTGTACACGGTTTATTACGGCGACGCGCGTGACCGTTCAATCCGCGACGTCGTCGAGGCGCTGCAGCTGATCGCGGCCAACCCGCAATCGTTCACCGCGACGGAGCGCTGGGACCACATGAACTCGCTGTTGCAGTTTCTCAAGCTCCGCTGGAACAACCGCGGCCTCTCCAAGCCGCAGTCGGTGCGGATCATCCTCAACGACGTCGACCGGACGATCGCCGCAGCCGATTCGACCTTTGCCGAAATGGAGAAGATCCGGCCCGACGTCGGCATCTTTGAAAAGGAGTGGCTCGCACGGCGGGAAGTCATCGAACGCTCGCTGATCCGTCCGCTGCGGGCTTACCAGTCCGAACTGGTGCCGGACTACTTGAAAGAGATGCAGCCGCCCGT
>CAYWOV010000575.1:0-3482 GCA_964459965.1 uncultured Planctomycetaceae bacterium
CATCGAGGCCGCGGGGAATATTCGGGGCCAATGTCGAGACCAGGGGCGGTTCGCCTTGCAGCCGATACATATAGGTCTGCAACAGGGTTTCGCCGGCGAGTGGAGCGGTGCCCGTGATCAGTTGGAACAGAGTCGCGCCCAGGCCATAAATGTCGGCCCGAATGTCCGCCTCGCGGGCTTTGGCGACTTGTTCGGGCGCCATGTAATCGCCCGTGCCGACGATCTGGCCGTCGCGCGTCAGACTGCCGTCCTGCTCCGCTTCGCTGACGAACCGGGCCAGGCCCACGTCCAACAGCTTGATTTGCAGGCGGTTGTCGGACGGGCGGACGGTCACGATCAGGTTCGACGGCTTAACGTCCCGGTGCACGAGCCCGCGAGAGTGGATGTGGTCGAGGGCCAACGCGGTTTGTCGCGCGCATTCGCAGCACCACAACG
This sequence comes from uncultured Planctomycetaceae bacterium, assembly GCA_964459965.1. Lineage (GTDB taxonomy): Bacteria > Planctomycetota > Planctomycetia > Planctomycetales > Planctomycetaceae > DASPSM01. The sequence continues at coordinate 436 of CAYWOV010000575.1, forward strand.
CGGGAAGCTTGCCCTTCTCCAAAAAAAGTGCCTTCAGACTTCGCCCGGAGATGTATTCCATCACCAGGCAATACGTCTTACCGATCTGGTCGGCGTCGTATGCGATGACAATGTTCGGGTGGTTGAGGACGGCTGCCGAGCGGATCTCTCGCAGAAACCGCGAGACCGAGCGGGGATTTCCCAGCAGCGAATTCGAGAGGATTTTGACAGCAACCGTGCGACCAAGTTCCGGATGCAGGGCCTTGAAGACGATGCCCATCGCCCCGCGGCCGCGAAACTTAAGCAGCTTGTATTTGCCGATGAAAAACTTGGTTCGACCGCGCGAGAGCTGGGCGGCTTGCCACGGCGTGAGCAGGTTCTGCTCGACGAGAACGTCGGCCGCCGACTTGTCCCTGAGCCCCTGGCAGAGGCGCTTTGCCTCGACACGGTCTTCATCCGAGAGAAGCCCGCTCTTCTTCAAAAGCCGAAAAAACTCGCTTTTGGAGAGGCTCATTGGGGCGGCCGTCGGTAGGCAATGGGGCGATTTTACAACACCCCAAAATAAGCCTCCGTGATCAGCCCCACAATAAGGATTTCCCCTAGGGGAAATGACCTCAATTGGCCCATGCGGGCGCGGTTCGAACCAGCCAGACCAGCAGCATCGGATAGCCGACCAGCATCAGCCAGCCGATCGCCTCGATCATGATCGGAGGCGAAGAGAGGGCGATGCCGCGGGAAAAACAACCGGTTTCTGCAAGCGGCTCAGCGAACCAAATGAGCACTAAGCCGAAAAGCGAGACCGCAAATGCGATGAACACGCCGAATCCCGGCACGCCGAAGGAAGGCAGCAAAACCGCCGCCAGGACAACCATGCCGGCGAAGAACAGCAGCGAAGCCAGCTTATCTTTCGTGACGACCATCGTCCTACCGTCTTTCCGCAATGACTTGGGATCACAACTTTGGAATTTTAGGCCCGTTTTGGCTGCCGTTCAACGGGATTCGGGCGTTGGCAGGCCCTGCCGGCCCGCAATCAGACGGGCGTTGGCAATCGGCAGCACAACGGAGTCGGGTGTGGTCGGTTCGCCACGCGGTTTGTTGCTTTTCTTAAACGTTCGCCGGGTTTTCCAGCCGGAATTCCAGCCGATTCGGAGCGGTAATCCAACGCCGTGCGTCGCTTCGGCGTATCCAAGTCGGGGAGATCGGCCCCTCGTGCATAATTGCTGCGTCCGGAAGGCGATGTGATGTTCTTCGCACGCGCGGCCGGGTGCGGATTGAACCGGCTGCCGGCCCGCTTAGAATGAGGGGGACCGATTTTGCCGCACTCATATCAGCCGATGTTTCCGCCTGGAGTTTGAGGCCATGCGCCCTCTTGCCGTCGTAATTGTAGTCCTTGTCGGGGTTAGCGCCGTCTCGGCAACCGTTTGGCTGGGGCGATATTCGCCTTTGGCCACCAAGTACGAACGCCCGAAGATGCGGTGGGAAGACGGGACGGGTGAGAAGCAGCTGGAAATGATGGCCAAGCAAAGCCCGGCAGCGGCCAAGGCCGTCGAAGAACACAAGAGCGAGATTGCGAAGCTCGAAGAGAAGCGGCCGCCGATTGCAAAACAAGCTCCCTTTCCGAAAGCCGTGGCAACCGATCACGTTTATGATTTCGGCAGCATGGGTGTCAACGAGGAGAAAAAGCACAAATTCGTCATCGAGAACAAGGGGCAAGGCCCGCTTTTGCTCGCCAAAGGACCGACCAACTGCAAATGCACGATCAGCGACATCTCGAAAAACTCAATCCCGCCGGGCGGGTCGGCCGAGATCGAAATGAGTTGGACGCCTCGTGAAACGACGCCCACATTTGCCAAGACGGCAACAATTTGGACAAACGACCCCGATCTCTCCGAAATCCAATACAAGATCTTCGGAAAGGTTGTGCAGAAGTTTGTCGTCAGGCCCGAACGGAATTGGCACGCCGGCCACATCACCGATATCAACGACGGTGTCGCCACCGGCACAATCAGCTCGGCGATTGATCCCGATTTCAAGATTGTTTCGATCGATATGCCGGACAAAAACGTGAAAGTCGACTACCGGCCGCTCCGAGCGAAAGAAAGGATGCGCGAAGGATTGAAGGCGGGGTACGAATTCACCGTCAAGGTCGGAAAAGGGATTCCCTCGGGCCACTATCGCAAGGAAATGCAAGTTCACACGACGCTCGAGGGAGGCAAAACGATCGACATTGAGGTGACGGCGACCCGCTCAGGGCCGATCCTGTTTCTCTCGCCGATCGGCAATTCCCGGGCTTATTGGAATCCGGAGAAGTCGTTGATCAATATGGGCCGCTTCGATCACGAAGTTGGCTGCAAAGTGAAGCTGCCGGCCCTGGTGTATGGATCGAAGGAGAAGTTCCAAATCACCGGCATCGACAAGGACGCCGAATTCGTGAAGGTCACGGCCGAGCCCAATCCGGAAATCGGCAGCGGCGAGCAGCAGGGGGTGCGGTTCATATTCGAGATCCCGCCTGGCTCACCTCCCGTAACGCGGATCGCCCCGCATGGCATCCACCTGAAGCTCCAGACGAATCATCCGCGGCTCAAGGAACTCACCTTCGAGGTCGAATTCGTCTCGCAATAGAACGCGACCGGTAAGCATCCCCGAGCGCACCGACGAATTCCGAAAACGCCGTATTCCACAGACGCCGAGTCGCGCTGCCTCGGTCAATGAAGTTGCTCGTCACATGCCGTTTGGGCCATTTTGGTCCCAAAGTCGCTTGAGCCGGGCACCGAGGAGACCGACGACTTATGCCCGTCCACCCCTGGCACGACGTTGCCCTGCCGGATGACGTCAGTGAATGGTTCCCTGTCTTCGTCGAAGTGCCGATGGGATCCAACGTCAAATATGAGTTGGACAAGCCGACAGGTCTGTTGATTGTCAGCCGCATTCTCTATAGCGCGGTTTATTATCCCGCCAACTACGGATTCGTACCCCGCACATGGTGCGACGACGGCGATCCACTCGACGTCCTGGTTCTGGGGCAGGAACCAGTCGTGCCCCAAGCCCTGCTGCGAGCCAAAGCCATC
>CAYWOV010000576.1:0-891 GCA_964459965.1 uncultured Planctomycetaceae bacterium
GGGTGATGCGGTCGGAGTAGGGGACCGAATCGTGGAAATCCTCTTCGACGGCATGACGTTCGACGTGACGGCTGAAAAGTCGGGCAAAGTCACTCGCATCGAAAAATCGCTTGAATCGGTCGTCCGCGCCGGAGACGTTTTGGGTTGGATAGAAACAGACGAGGACCCGGCATGATTTGGGAGCGGATCGCGGGACAGTCCGCGGCGATCGACGTACTCCATCGCAGCGCCGCTGCTGGACGTTTGGCCCACGCGCTCTTATTCGTCGGACCGCCGGGCGTCGGCAAAGGCCTTGCCGCACGCCTCCTTGCCACGGCGCTCTTATGCGAACGGATTCCCGAAAGCGAACTCGACGCCTGTGGCGAATGTGCTTCTTGCCGCATGATGCAGTCTGGGGGTCATCCCGATTTCCTCGGCGTCGCGTGTCCGGAAGGGAAGAGCGAGTTGCCGATCGAACTCTTGGTCGGCAGCCGCGAAAACCGGGGTGGTGAGGGTTTGTGCCACGATCTGTCGCTGCGTCCGATGGTTGGCCGACGGCGCGTCGCGGTAATCGACGATGCCGACCGGATGAGCAACGAGAGCGCCAATGCCCTGTTGAAAACGCTGGAGGAGCCTCCCCCGTACGCGCTGATCGTGTTAATCGCGGCAGATTCCAGCAAAATCCTGCCCACGATCCGGTCTCGCTGCCAGACGGTGCGTTTCATGCCCTTGGATCCCTCGCACGTCGCGCGGCTTGTGACAGAGCTGGCCTGGACGGAAGATCCGCAGGAAGCCCGTGCAGTCGCCGCACTCTCGGGCGGCAGCCTCACTGTGGCGCAGCAGTTGTTAAATCCGGAACTTCGCACGCTGCGTGAAACGCTGTTTGCCGCTCTCTGCCATCGCACATTTCAA
>CAYWOV010000576.1:901-3476 GCA_964459965.1 uncultured Planctomycetaceae bacterium
TTCAATCCTGTACGGCCGCCCAAAGCGTTGTTGCCGCACTGGACGACATCGGCGGCGACACACAACGGCAACGGGTCAACGCCCAGTCGGTGGTCCGCTTTCTCGTCGATTTTTTTCAGGACGCGCTCCGCGAGTGGTGCGCGCAGTCGCCCGACTCGGAAGCTCCGTCTTTTCGTGCGACCCCGAGCGTGCCGCGCCTGGATGAGGCAGTCGAGTTCGTCCGACGATTTCCTTTCGGGGAGCCAGAGACAGCAGAATTCGTCGGCCGGGCGATCGATCGATGCATCGAAGCCGAGGAACAGCTTGCCGGTAATGTCGCCATCCAGCTCTGCCTCGAGGCGCTTTTCAGCGACCTCGCGACGCTGATCGACGCAGCGAACGCCACAGGCTCGGCCAGCGGCCGAGGATGATTCCGACAACCAGTCCGCCGCCGTGCGCATAGTTGGCAATCGGACCGACCACTCCGGTCATGCACAGAATAAACCAGCCGATCATCCAGGTCACGGTATTTGGCGTGAGATAAAAGCCGCTGCCCGGCTCGTAGCGACTCTTCATCCAGATGTAGCCGAACAGGCCGTAAACAACCCCTGACATGCCGCCGAACAAAGGCCCTCCGGGGCCCCACCAATACTGCGCCAGGTTGGAAAGAATTGCGATTGCCAGCGTAAAGACTGCGAACCGCCAAGAACCGCGCGTCGCTTCGATGAGCGGGCCCAATTGCACCATCCACATCATGTTGAACAGAATGTGCCAGAAGCCGAAATGCAGAAAGATCGGCGTCACCAATCGCCATGGCTCGCGATACCAGACGTGACTGAGCAGCTTGTAATAGACGGAATCGCCCTGAATTTGATACGAAACAATCGAGAAGTAGGCGTCGGCGGTTCGATTTGCTCCAAGGTTAGTCACCACGGCAACCACGATGGATGCCGCAATGAGGAACAATGTCACGGGAGCGCGGCGCGCAAGTCCCCTTCGCCAGCGGGTGCTGACGTCGACAAAGTTCTTTCTGGCCTCTTCGACACGCCGCCGTTCCTCGGTCCGCAATTGTTCCGCCAGGCGACCTGCTTCCTGATAGATTGGCGCGTCGGGCGAGGCAGTGAACGCGGCGAACTCTTTGCGGGCCGGCTCCAAGTGATCTTCATTGCGGACCCAGATCCGACTACCGTCGTGATCGGGCTCAAGCGAAACGGCAATCCCCTTAGTGAGGAGGAAGTCCGCAAACCGCTGTGCGGCGCGCTCGTCCTTCAGCGTTCCAAGTTGCCGCATCGCATTCGATTCCTTGCCCCGGGGACTATTTTTTCGCCGCCGCGGCAACCGGCGCGTTGAACTTGCTCGTCTCGAGGAACGCTAAGAGGTCCGCCACTTCCTGCGGCGACAGCGGGTCCAAAAGTCCCGCCGGCATGACCGAAATCTTCGATGCTGTCTGCTCTTCAATGCGGCTTTTGGGAATTTCCAGCTTCGTCGTATCGGACAACAAAAGAACGAGCTTGTCGTTCTTCGACACGCCGGGAATCGGCATGCCCACGTAGACCTGACCTTCCTTCGTTTCCACCTGCACCATTCGGTATTGGTCGGAGATGACTTGCGATGGATAGACGATCGACTCGACGATTTCCTTCCGTTGAAACCGGCGACGAACCGATGTCAAATCGGGTCCAACTCCTTCGCCCTCACTTTGAAACCGATGGCATTTGACGCACTTAGCCTTGGTGAAAATCAGCCGGCCGCGTTCCGCGATTCCCCGGCCATCGTGCTCCGACAATTCGGCGATCTGCTGGAACGTGTATTTGGATTTAGTCGAGTCGGCCTTTGCCAGTTCCGCCGGGGGGGCGGACGGAAATTTCTCGCGGTACCACTTTTGGTAAAACGCGATGGCCTTGGCAACGTCCTTGGCCGATTTATCGTCAACCCCCGTCCATGTGTGCAACAGACCGGTCGCCGCTAAACCACCGTTCTCACCCAACTTCAGCGCGGTTTGAATGACGATGCGAAAAGCATCGGGCTTGTCCGGCTTGCGGTCGAGGTCGGCGAGGGCGCCCAAACACAATTGCTGAGTCGTCCCATCCGCAAATTGCAGTGTTTGCACGAGGACCGGCCAGTCGTCGGTAACAGGGTTGGCGGCGATGGCCCGGGCAATCGCTTCACGGCGATCGGGATATTGCTCAAAAAGCCGCCGCAAACCAGCGCGGGCCGACGCGGTCTTGCTGTTTCCAAGTGATGCAATTCCCGCGGTAATCAGGTCTTCTTCCCCCGGCAGCGCCTTGCGGCCTGCGTCCTCAAGAAGTTCGGCGATGATCCGCTCGAAGTCGGCGATCTGTTCCGGCTGGCTGACGCGGACGATCAAGGCCGCCCCCGCCGGATGCCGCCGCCATTGCCGCACGAAATAGCCGCGCTCCTCGGGTGTGAGTTTTTCGCTGATCGCACTGACCACGTTCCGGACGTATCCGGTCAGGCTGTTTCCGCCTTCCCAGCCAGGCGTCCCCTCGTACCAATCCATCAGGCGTCGCTTGAGGTCGAAATTCCAGCCCGCGTTGAGGTACCGCAGCGTGAGTGCGTAGTGCAGCTGCTCGCC
>CAYWOV010000577.1:0-3475 GCA_964459965.1 uncultured Planctomycetaceae bacterium
CGGTTTCGTCCTCGTCGCGGCTCTTGCCGGCGCCGTCAGTCCTCAAACGGTTTGGGCGCAGAATCAGGCCGAGGGCAATCGCATCGAACGCGTCTTGCCGACTTCGGACGATTGGCAGATCTACATCACCTACTACCCAGTCTATGCGGAGAAAGAGAGCATCGCCAAAGAATCGCCGGTGGTCGTCTTGCTGCACGGCGATAAAGAAAACCGGCTTGTCTGGGAGGGAGAAAAGGGGTTGGCGGCGCGGCTCGAGCGAGAAGGCTTTGCCGTGATTACCGTCGATCTCCGGAAGCACGGTCAGAGCACAAACGCCGGCCGCGCCCCCGGAGATAGCCCGGCCGGCGGAAAGAACACCGAGGGCACCAATCTGCAGTCTGCCGACTATGGGGATATGGTCGACGAAGATCTGGTGGCGGTCAAGAAATTCATTTTTGAGCAGCATCAAGCCAAGCGGCTGAATATGAATAAGATGGGAATCGTGGGGGCTGAAACGTCAGCCGCGGTCGCCGTCTGCTTCGCGGCCAATGATTGGAATAGGACTCCATTCGACGACGCACCGTCGGACGAAATGAAAACGCCCCGCGGCCAGGACGTACGGGCGCTCGTGCTGCTGTCGCCGCCGCAAAAGACCCGCGGAGTGTCTTTTACCGAGGCGCTCACCGAGGTGCGGAATCCCGATTGGAACGTCGCCTTCCTCACGCTTTACGGCAAGCTGAACAAGCCGAACAAGAACGCGATCGACACGCACAAGCGGCTCTTCTCTAGCACGAAGGCCAACAAGGACCGCATCTATTTGCACGGTTACAACGTGAACCTGCGTGGGACCGATCTCTTGGGCAAACGCGAGGTCGATGCCGAGTCGACGATCGTCGAATTCCTCAAACTGCACTTGAAGGACATAAAGGACAGCCCGTGGCGCGATCGTCAGAGCCGGCTTCTGAAGAAGTGATCCGGACGCAAGATTCCCACCGGGCGGCCAGATGACGAAGCGCTTCGCCGTATTGCTGTCGATTCCCGGCCTGCGCGCCTCCGATCTGACCTCCATGCCGCGGCTCTCCGAGGTGGTGAGGGGAGGGATCACCGCTCCGATCGCGCATACCTTTCCGTGCGTCACCTGTCCGAGCCAAGCCACGCTGACGACTGGAGTGGGGCCGGATCGTCACGGTGTCGTCGCCAACGGTTTCTTTTGGCGGGATCGGGGCGAAGTCGAGATGTGGACGGCCTGGAACTCGGCCGTTCAGGCGCCGCAAATCTGGACAAAGCTTCGTCAACATGATCCCCAGTTGACGTCGGCCGCCTGGTTTCCGCTTTTGATTAAGGGGGCCGACGCCGATTTCATCTGCACTCCGGCACCGATCCACAACCCGGACGGTTCAGAATCACTGTGGTGCTACACAAAGCCGACCGAACTGTACGGCGAACTTCGGGACGCGCTCGGTCACTTCCCGTTGATGAATTTCTGGGGGCCGCTGGCCAATATCAAGTCGTCTCAATGGATCGCCGACTCGGCCGTCTTTGCGGCACGAAAATATCAGCCCCGCTTCACGTATGTCTATCTGCCACATCTCGACTATGCGGCCCAGAAATTCGGCCCCAACAGTCCGCAGGCGCTGGCGGCCGTCGGTGAACTCGATACGGCAATCGGCCGACTGGTTGATGGTTTGAAGGAGGCTGGCCCCGGTGACGCGCTATGGGTCGTCGCCAGTGAGTACGTCATTACGCCCGTCAACAGTGCCGGTTATCCCAACCGCCGACTTCGCGAAGCCGGGCTGTTGACGCTCCACGAAGAAAGCGGGAGCGAGCTGCTGGACGTGCGCGCGAGCCGTGCTTGGGCCCTGGTTGATCACCAGCTGGCCCACATTTACGTGCGAGACTCGGCCGACATCGAGCGGACGGCCGCCGTCTTCCGTGACGATCCGACGGTCGCTGAAATTCTCAGCGGACCTTCTCGGGCCGCGTACGGTCTCAATCAAGAGCGGGCGGGCGACGTCGTTCTCATTTCAAAGCCCGACCGATGGTTTGCATATTACTGGTGGCTGGACGACGCGAAAGCCCCGAAATTCGCCCGCACGGTCGACATTCACCGGAAGCCCGGGTACGACCCGGTCGAGCTCTTTCTCGACGTGCCGACGCGTTCGATCCCGCTTGATGCAAGTCTTGTGAAGGGATCGCACGGTTATCCGGCGGACGCGACTGAGCGGCGTGGCGTGCTTTTGTGTTCGGACGCGGCGCTCGTGCATCCGTCCGACGACGGAACGGTCGCAGACACGCAGATCGCGGGAATTGTGCTTCGCAATTTCGGCGTCGAGCATCACGGCTGAACCGCCGCTGTTTGCCGATGCAAAAAAAGCAGAGTCCCCAACCGGAAATCGGTCAGGGACTCGGAAAAAGGTTCTCGCTGCGCCCTGGACGCGATTCAGGCGACCAGGACGACGGATTGAAATTCAGCACGTTCCGCAGCAGCAGGGCGTGTTATTGAAGCAAACGAAGCAGCAGCAGCCGTGCTTGCAGCAGCTATCGAGCGTTTCGCAGCAAGACTGCAGGATCGCACAGCATCCCTTGTCGCCGCTGGAGCAAGTGATGCAGCAGCCGTCGGCCGTGTACTCACACTTGCAAATGCCGCAGGTGAGATTGCATTGGCACACGGTCAGGCCATTGAGGGTCGCGCAGCACGAGCACAATCCACCGGCGAGCGCCTTGCAGAGGTTTTGCAAAGTGGCACACGCCACGTCGTCATCGCAGACGCAGTGGATCTTGAAGCCCTCCTTGCACTTTTCGAACCGCAATTTGCAGCGGGGCACGACGCACCAACTCGGGGCAGCCGCGCCGGTCGCCAGACCTGCGGGAGAGGGAGCCACGGCCGAATTGCCGGCCGCGCCGAAGAACAAGCCCCTCTCTAAGACCATCGTGCTAGACATCGAAACGACTCCTTTCAAAAGCCGGCCGTCGTACAGCCCCTCACAGAAGGGCTCCGATTCGGCATACCACGGCCAGCAGGGATCTTCCTTGCGCTACTGCGTTGACCGCAGGTAGCGCCGCGTATTGCTGCGCACCCCCCGGACGCTCATGTGGGCGAAAGACTTTAGTCGGTTCGCAACCGTGTGCAATTTTGACGGTTGTACCTTTTGGCGCGGGCCGGTGCAATTGGAACGGCCGGAAACGTCACTGATCCACGGAGAAAACTGCGGCCCGTGAACCGGGCGGGACGAATGAACTTAAGACGTTTTCGGAGGTCTCGTTTGAACGAGGATGACTCTGGCGGTGTTGCCACACACCGGCCGATTTCCGATCTGCACGTCAAACCGCAAGACGCACGACGCGAGACAACACCGCGACGTCTGCCGAGTTGAAGGTGCATCTCCGATGCTGATTAACCGGATTACCGCCTACCTGGAAGACGTTACGGAACCGTCGATTTCCGAGCCCGGCCCCTCTCCGCACAACACCGTGACGGCGCCGCCGGCCAATTTCG
>CAYWOV010000578.1:0-3475 GCA_964459965.1 uncultured Planctomycetaceae bacterium
GTTGTCGCGATAGAAGCCGCCGGCATCGGCACGCTGTCCAATCCGGTCGTGAAAAAGAACTGACCCGGCGACGATGATCCCGAGCGGCCGGCGTAAGCCGGCTGAGCCGATTTTTACCGGACTCAGCCCCCCATCTTGGGCATGTTGCAGGACAATCCCCCGGCCGCGGGGATGTAGGTCTGTTGGACGTAATCCATGACCATTCGGTCCGCGTTGAACCGCCATCCAAGCGTGCGGACCGCCCGCTTCATCCGTGAGATCCATTTCTGTGGGAGATCATCCGCGTCGCGTTCGTAAAACAGCGGGATCACCTCGCGCTGCAGGACGTCGAAGAAGCTCTTGGCGTCGCGCTCGTCCTGGATATTCTGGTCGACGTGCACCTTCCCGTTGCCGATCGCAAAGCCATTCGAGCCGTCGAACGCTTCGGCCCACCAACCGTCGAGGATGGAGAAATTCAGTCCACCGTTCAAAACGACTTTTTGGCCGCTGGTGCCGGACGCCTCCAGCGGTCGACGCGGATTATTGAGCCAGACGTCGACTCCCTGCACGATGTGCCGGCCCAGGTTGATGTCATAATCCTCGAGCACGACCAGGCGACCCAGGAAGGGTTCCGTCTGTGAGAGCTTGTAAATCCGCTGTAAGAGGGCCTTTCCCAGATCGTCTGCGGGATGGGCCTTGCCGGCAAAGATAAACTGCACCGGCCGCTCAGCGTCGCTGAGGATCTTCCCGATCAGCGCCAAATCGCGCATGAGCAGGTCAGCCCGCTTGTAGGGTGCGAACCGTCGGGCAAAGCCGATCGTAAGTGCTTCGGGATTGAGGGCCTGTCCCAGTCTGTCCGCGACAGCGTCGGAAAGCCCGCGCCGCTCGGCCTGGGCCGCCAACCGCGTGCGGGCGTAGATGATCAGCCGGTTCTTGAGCGACTGATGCGTTTCCCACAATTCGCCGGGCGTCACCTGCTCGAAGCCGGCCCAGACCTCGGGTTCGCCGGTGCGGATGTACCAGTTGATCGGCAACACGCGGTCGTACAAGACACGCATTTGCGCGGCCAACCACGTGGGAACGTGTACGCCGTTCGTGATGTGGCCGATGGGAATTTCCTCTTCGCTCCGCCACGGCCAAAGACCGGCCCACATGCGGCGGCTGACGATGCCGTGCAGGCTCGAAACCGCGTTGGCGTGCCGGCTCAGGCGAAAGGCGAGCACCGTCATGCAGAACGATTCGTGCGGATTCTGCGGATCGACACGACCCAAGCCGACGAGCGCATCATGCGAAAGTCCCAGCTCATCGGCCAGCGGACCGACGTGCTCCTCGACCATGTGTGGATCGAATCGATCATGCCCGGCAGGGACCGGCGTGTGCGTCGTGAAGACGCACATTGAGGCGGTCTCGCGCAGCGCTTCGTCGAAGCTCAGGCCGTCTTCCTTCATCCGTTCGCGAATGAATTCCAGCGGAGCGAAGGCGGAATGGCCTTCGTTCATGTGAATCACGCTCGGCTGAATCCCCAGCGCCTTGAGGGCGCGTGCCCCCCCGATGCCGAGGATGATCTCTTGGCGAATCCGCGTCCGTTGGTCGCCGCCATACAGTCGGGCCGTCAGGTGACGATCCTCATCCTTATTCTGTGGGATGTTGGCGTCGAGCAGAAACAGCCGAACGCGGCCCACATTGACCCGCCAAACGCGGGCGAAGATTTTTCCGCTTCGCGTGGTGACTGAGACGACGACGGGCTTGCCGTCCGGACCCAAGGCCGGCTGAATGGGCAGCTCATCCGTCTTGATCTCGGTATACGATTCCTGTTGCCAACCGTTTTCATCAATGCGTTGGGAGAAATAGCCCTCGACGTACAAAAGACCGACGCCAACGAGCGGAATGCCCAAATCGGCCGCGCTTTTCAGATGGTCACCGGCAAGGACGCCCAGGCCGCCGGAGTAGATCGGCAGCGACTCGTGAATGCCGAATTCGGCCGAGAAATAGGCGGCCGGGCGCTGGCCGAGAATGCCCGAGTGCGTCGAGCCCCAGGTCTCCGACGACTCCATGTACTCGACCCAACGCCGGTACGCACCGTTGATGCGGGAGTGCAGCACCTCTTCCCGACAGCGCTGCTCGAGCTGCTCTGGGGTGAGCTCCTGCAGGAGGGCGACGGGGTTATGCGCGAGCTGCGACCAGCGGACTGGGGCAATTTCGCGAAAGATGGTCGTGACTTCGGGCTGCCAACTCCACCAATAATTGCTGGCAAGCTTGGCGAGTTTTTCCTGTACGCTTTGATGGGACTTCGACATTCAGCTCCGACTCCATTCGACCGTCGCCGCATCCCAAAATCCACGCGACCCGGCGACCTCGCGACGGACGTCATGCCACCGCATGAAATTCACGTTCAAAAGGCAGGTCGCAGTATAGCGGACGGCCCTCATTTTGCGGAGTCCGCCTGTTACTGGCTTTACAACTCGCGAATCGCGTCGGTAACGGCGAATTCGCGGTCGGGATCGCGCTCTAGGCGGGCGGCCGCGTAGTCCGGATCATGGTCGAAAAGCGCCCACCAGCCCCGGTCGGCGATCTCGCCGAGCAAAAGGGGTTTGATTCGCCGAGATTGCAGGAGATCCATGTCGTAGGACATGCACCACAGCGACGGTAGGTGCCGCGTCGTCGGACACGCGTCGGCCAGGTAGACGGCCGTTTGGCCCTCGCTCTCGATAAACAGAGCCTGCTGCCCGTTGGTGTGTCCTCCCGTAATTCTCGCAGAAAGGCCGGCGACGATTTCGAGATCGCCGTCGATCAGTCGCAGCTGGCCCGAATTCTCGAGCGGGGCGATGTTCTCCAGCGGATACGCGGCCCGCAGTTCGGGATAGCCCGCCATGGCAACCTCCCATTCGAGCCGCTGGACCACGTACTCGGCACGCGGAAATGTCGTCACGAGCTTTTCGCCAGCGAGCCGGATCCCGCCGCCGGCGTGGTCGAAGTGCAAATGCGAAAGGATCACCAGGTCGATGTCTTCGGGCGAGAGACCCTTCGCTCTCAGACTTTCGACGATTGGATCGCCGGCGTCGGCCCGGAGCAGGGCCCGCTCTTTGTCGCGCAGCTTTGAGCCGTAGCCCGTGTCGATCAGGATATTTTGACGACCTGTCTGCACCAACACGCAGTTCGTGGCTTGCTGGATGCAGTTGAATTCGTCGACGGGAATCAGTTTGGACCACATGACCTTGGGCACGACGCCGAACATCGTGCCGCCGTCCGGACGGAATCGTCCGCCGGAAACCGTGCTAAGGGTGAATTGACCAAGTTTCATGAGCAGCGGTCCGGCGTTAGCAGCACAGAAGCAGGCGGTGACGGCTTATGCCGTTTCGGCCAGTTTGAGTCCGAGTTCTTCGATCATGATCTCGCGCATGCGGAATTTCTGAAGCTTGCCGGTGACTGTCTGTGGGAATTCTCTGACGATCCGGATGTGCCGCGGAATTTTGTAGTGCGCAAGACTCTTCTTGCA
>CAYWOV010000579.1:0-3472 GCA_964459965.1 uncultured Planctomycetaceae bacterium
GCGTTCAACAAAACCGATGAAAGTCGAAGGAATCCTATCGTCGGCATCACAGTTGCCGGCATAGAGCATCAATATGCAACCGCAGGGCCGCGATCCGTTTGGTTTGCGACAGCATTCCACAACCGTGCTGTGAGCGATCGGACAGAACGTTCGACGTGTTCCGGGAGACATCATGGGTCAAGAGATCGCAGCGAGCCATTTCCGCCACCACGATTTTCAGAAGTTCCAAACCAATATTGACCGGGAGATGCTGTTGTTGCGGGAATGGTTCCGCGACGCACGATTTTCGTGTCGGCAGCCGATGGCGGGCGCGGAGCTGGAAGCGTGGCTGGTCGACGAGATCGGCCTGCCCATTGCCGGCAACGAGGGCTTCCTGGAACGGGTCAATCTGCCCACCGTCGTGCCGGAGTTGTCGAAATTCAACATCGAATTCAACGTCCACCCTCAGCCGCTGACGGGGACCGGCTTGGAACGACTGGAAGGAGAGTTCCGTGAGTTGTGGAACCGCTGCGACCGCGTTGCCGCCGATATGGGAGCCTCGGTGCTCGCGATCGGAATCTTGCCCACGGTCTCCGAAAAAGAGCTGTCGCTGAAGAACGTCTCGGCGATGATGCGGTTCCGCGCGTTGAACGAACAAGTGTTCCGCGTTCGTCATGGCCGCCCCTTGTTTTTGGACATTGTCGGCCACGAGCGGCTTTCCACCGAACATCGCGACGTGATGCTGGAGGCCGGGGCGACGTCCTTTCAAGTGCACCTGCAGATTCCGCTCGATCAGGCGGTCCGATATTACAATGCGGCGACGATTGTTTCGGCGCTCACGGTGGCGGCCGGGGCAAACTCACCCTTTCTTTTCGGGAAGCAATTGTGGGAGGAGACACGAATTCCGTTGTTCGAACAGGCGATCGATCTGGACGGTCCGCTGCCACGGGTGACTCTCGGCTCCGGCTTCCTGCGGGAGAGCCTCGAAGAGGTCTTTTTGGAGAACCGCAGCCACTATTCGGTGTTGCTGCCGTTTGTGCAGGACGTCCCGCCGGAGTTCCTTTCGCATGTCCGCCTCCATAACGGGACGATCTGGCGGTGGAACCGTCCGCTGATCGGATTTGACGACGACGACCGACCGCATTTGCGGATTGAGCATCGCGTGCTTCCGGCCGGTCCCACTTTGGTGGATATGGCGGCCAATATGGCGTTTTTCTATGGCCTCGTTCATTCGCTGGCCAATGAACCATGCGCTCCCGAGTCGCGGATCTCGTTTTCCGCAGCTTGGACCAACTTCTATGAGGCGGCCCGGCTCGGGCTCCGGTGCCACGTTGAATGGTACGATGGGCGGCGCTGGGAGCTTCGACGGCTGATTCTCGACGAGTTGTTGAAGGTCGCGCGACAGGGATTGGAGGCCTTGCAGGTCGACTCTGCATTGATCAATCGAAGCCTCGCAATCATCGAAGACCGCGTGGCCTCGGGACAGACCGGCAGCGACTGGCAGCGGCAATTCGTCGAACGGCACTGTCGCGAACGGCGCGGATGCGACTGGCAGCGGCTGGCCTGCGCTTATCGAGCCCGGCAACGCGGTGGCGCTCCGGTCCATACGTGGGACACGTCGAGATAATGAAGATCGCCTTCCGCCTTCGGATTTCTGCATGTTGACCGTCCTCGAACGACTTCCCGACGGTTTCCTCAAGGCCACAGCCGGCGACTTGCACGCGATTTTGCCGGGCCCGGCGCTCATCCACCTGGCGGGAAGACGTCCGCAGCCGCTGTTCGCTTCCATCCTGCTTCACGGCGATGAAGACGTTGGGCTGCGCGCCGCGCAGCAATTGCTCGAAAAGCACGCGAAGACCGAGCTTCCGCGGGCACTTTCGATCTTCGTCGGCAACGTTGCGGCCGCGCGGCACGATGTTCGCCGGCTTGACGGGCAGCCGGATTACAACCGCGTCTGGCCGGGAACCGAAGGCCCTGAATCGGTGGAATCCCGGATGATGGCCGACATTGTCGATCAAATGCGGCGACGGAGCGCCTTTGCGAGCATCGATCTGCACAACAATACTGGGGTCAACCCGCATTACTGCTGCGTCAACGTGATCGCGAACCCACACCTGCAGCTTGCCTCGTTATTCAGCCGAACGGTGGTTTACTTTCTGCGACCCAAAGGGGTCCAGTCGATGGCCTTCGCTCCGATCTGCCCCGCAGTTACCTGCGAATGCGGGAAAGTCGGCGACGCGGCTGGCGTCGCCCGCGCTTTCGATTTTTTGAATGCCTGTCTGCACCTCGCCGAAATTCCCAGCGATCCCGTGCCCCAAGGGGATGTTCACCTGTATCATACGGTTGCGACGGTCAAGGTTCCTGGTGGCGCGACGATCAGCTTTGGGGAGGAGCCGGCAGATTTTACGTTTCTCCCGGATCTCGAGCGGCTGAATTTTCTCGAACTATCGCCGGGCACGCAGATCGGCGTCCGCGCGGCCGGAGTGCGCGGCGAGCTCGAAATCTGGGACGAGGACGGTAACGACGTTCGTCGCCAATTCGTGAATTACGAAGGGGGCGCAATTCGACTCACGCGGTCGGTAATTCCTTCGATGCTGACACGAAACCAGCGCGTCATCCGCCAAGACTGTCTTGGATACTTGATGGAACCACTTGAAGGACTTGCGCCACCCAGCATTGTCAAACGATAACGGAGCCACTCGCGGTTGGGCCCTTGGTGAACACTTTCCAAGCCTGTGCGAAATCGCACGCAGCTGTGCGATGCGCCGCTCCGATTCGGCTTCGGTGCCAACTCGTCTGGCTTCGACAAAAGGCAACTCCCGGTACCAGCCATTAAAAGCGTTTTCCGCCGTCGAACCAGCGAATTGAGCATCGGCCAGGGAATGACCGAGCCGAATCGGGCTCCGCAACCCAGTGGCAATCGTCTGCTTTCTCGGCGGGGAATGCAAATTGCTGAAAATGCAACCGCTGTCTGTATTCCGAAAGGCGACTTCGCGGCGAGAGACGCCAATGAGGATCGAGCAAAGCGTTGACCAGTTGCTCTCGCAAAAGGAAACGGTCATCCGTTTGTTCTACGACCGGTTTCTGGCCCAGTACACGGAAGTCCGCGAATATTTCGCCACCATCGATCTCGACCAACAGGCGATCACTCTGACGATGGCCCTCGCGATGGTCGAGAACAATTTCAGCCACGCATACCCGGCGACTCAGCACTACCTCAAAGTTTTGGGCCATCGGCACCATCTTTTGGGAATTCCTGCTGACCTGTTTCCCAAGTTTTGCGATTGCCTGCTGAAAACGCTGGAAAGATTTCATGGAGACTTTTGGGAAGCGGAGCTCGCTGGGCAATGGCGCAGTGCCTTGGAAAAGGCGTCGCGAACCATGCTGGAAGGCTACCTAAAACCGTACGTGTATTGACCATTGAGTCCCGATGGAACGGCGTCCGCCGCCGCGGCCGGTCCTCTCGGTGAGGAATTCGCTTCCAGGATTCAGG
>CAYWOV010000580.1:0-1343 GCA_964459965.1 uncultured Planctomycetaceae bacterium
GCCTTTAACGAGAATGACCTGCAGTTTCTCGAGCTTTTCTCGCGAGAGGTGGCCGTCGCGCTGAACACCTTTGAACTTTTGGCCGTGGAAAAAATGACGACGGCCAACGCCAGCACCGAGCGAATCCTTCGCGAAGTTGCCACTCCCGTCGATGAAATTCTCAACGACGCCGCGTGTATCCTCGAACGCTACATCGGACATGAGCCGATCGTTTCGGAACGCCTGCAGAGAATCCTGAAACACACGCGAAACATCAAGCAGTTGATTCAAAAAGTGGGCGAGACATTCGCCCCGCGCCCCTCGCATGTGCCGTTGATGCCGCGACAGCAACGGCCCCTGCTCCGGGGCAAGCGCATTCTTGTCGTCGATGCCGACGAGGGAGTTCGCAGCGCCGCGCATGAGCTTTTGGGCCGTTATGGCTGCGAAGTCGAAACGGCTCATAATGCGGACGAGGCCTTCGTGATGGTTCGCAGCTTTCATTACGACGCGGTGCTGGCTGACATTCGCCTGCCCGACATGACCGGCTTTGAATGCTTCTACCAGCTCCGGCAGATTAACGAGCACCTCGCCGTGATTCTCATGACGGGCTTCGGCTACGACCCGGCACATTCGATCGTCAAGGCCCGGCAGCACGGTTTGAAATCGGTGCTCTACAAGCCGTTCCGCTTGGAACAACTGCTGACTGAAGTTGAAAAGGCCGTCTCCTCGCCGGCCGACGTGGCCAGCTCGAATTGAATCGCACTCACGCCTCACGAAGTTCCCATGTTCGGCTTGATTCGTTCCGCGCGCGCTCGTTTTGGCTCCTACCGCGACGCGCGTCGGCTCAGGGCTGTCGTCCGACGTGCGTCGCCTCTTCGGATTGTCTTGGGCGCCTCGGGAATCTATGACGCGGGCTGGATTGCCACCGAGATCGGCGTGCTCGACATCCTTAACGAACGCCATTGGACGCGATTGTTCGCGAAGAATTCGATCGATGCCATCCTCGCGGAGCACGTTTGGGAGCATCTGACTCTCGAGCAGGGCCTGCGGGCGGCACGCAATTGTCGGCGTTTTTTGAAACCGGGCGGATATCTCCGGGTCGCGGTCCCCGACGGCCGTCACCCCGATCCAGAGTACATCGAGTGGGTCCGCGTCGGCGGAAGCGGCGCGGGCGCGGACGACCACAAAGTTCTCTATAACGGCGAGACGTTTCGCGGGCTGTTCGAGTCGGCCGGCTTGGAGGTCGAGCTCTCGGAGTACTTCGATAAAGACGGTGTCTTCCATTCAGTCGACTGGGAGCCGACGGCCGGCAAGATTTATCGCTCACGAAGATTCGACGAACGCAACCACAACGGCCAGCTCAA
>CAYWOV010000580.1:1443-3470 GCA_964459965.1 uncultured Planctomycetaceae bacterium
GCAAGATTTATCGCTCACGAAGATTCGACGAACGCAACCACAACGGCCAGCTCAAATACACCTCGGTCATCCTCGATGCCCGCAAGCCGCAATCAGGCAACGCGCGATAAGACGGCCTCTGAGCGGAATGCTTAGCGCGGTTCTTCTGGTTCGACGCTGGCCCCCGACCCCTGCGCGAATTATGGTATCGCGTACCTCGAATCGCGCGGCACGAACTAACCGTCCAACAAAGATTACACCGTGAAAACCGCACTCGTCCCGACCGTCTTCGTCGTTCTGGCGTCGCTCGCAGTAGCGGCAAAGCCACCCGCGACTCAGAAGCAGCCGGTTATGGACACGTTTCACGGCGTGCCCGTCGTCGACGATTACCGCTGGCTCGAGAATTGGAACGATGAAAAAGTCCGCGAATGGAGCGACGCACAGAACGTTTACGCACGCGACTGGCTGAATCATTTGCCGAACTCGAAGGCGATCCGTGAACGCCTCACGAAAATCATGACCGCCAAGACCATTTCGTATGGCCAGTTGGCGCATCGCAAGGGCAAGCTGTTTGCCATCAAGCGGGAACCTCCCAAGCAGCAGCCTTTTTTGATCGTACTGCCATCGGCCGATTCGGTCGATCAGGCGCGGGTGCTCGTCGATCCGAATCAGATCGACTCCAAGGGAACGACGGCCATCGATTGGTACGTCCCGTCGCCGGATGGAAGTCTCGTCGCCGTCTCCTTGTCGCGCGGCGGCAGCGAGGCAGGGGACGTGCATGTGTTCGACACAGCGACCGGGTCATCCGTGTACGAGGTGATTCCCCACGTCAACGGGGGAACGGCCGGGGGAGACCTGGCGTGGAAGCCGGACGGCAGCGGATTTTTCTACACCCGCTATCCAAAAAAAGGCGAACGGCCTGCCGAGGATCTGGATTTCTACCAGCAGGCCTATCTCCACAAATTGGGCACGCCGCCGACGACCGACCGCTACGAGTTCGGCAAGGACCTGCCCCGCATCGCCGAGATCGAATTCGAGATGCATAACCCGTCTGGAACGTTGCTGGCGACGGTGCAGAAAGGAGATGGAGGTCAGTTCTCGCTCTTCTTGCGCTCGCCGGGAGGCCATTGGAAAACAATTTGCGGCTTCGACGATCAAATCGTTCAGGCGACCTTCGGACCAAACGACACGCTTTACTTGATCTCGCGCGAGGGGGCACCGCGGGGAAAGGTCTTGCGAGTTTCCATCTTCGAGCCCGACATTAAACGGGCCAAAATGGTCGTTCCCGAAGGGCCCGACGCCATCGTCACCAGTTTTTACAAAAACCCGCCGACGATGGTGCCCACGGAAAGTCGTGTTTATGTGCTGTATCAGATGGGCGGACCCTCGGAGCTGCGCGTCTTCGACCTCGACGGCAAGCAGCTCCCCGGACCGGAACAATTGCCGGTTTCGACGGTCGGCGGACTCGCGAAGTTGGAAGGGGACAACATTCTCTTCAGCGATACTTCGTTTATCGCGCCGCCGGCAATCTATCATTTTGATGCCCAAAGCGGTCGAACGCAAAAGACCCAGTTGGCGACCGCCTCACCGGTCAACTTCAGCGATGTGGAAGTCGTGCGCGAGTTCGCGACTTCCAAAGACGGCACCCGAATACCCGTCAATATCCTCTTTCCAAAGGGCCTCAAGCGAGACGGCAAGAACCCTGCGCTGGTGACCGGCTACGGAGGCTTCGGCATCAGTATGACGCCGACGTTCAGCGCAGTGCGGCACGTGTTGCTGGAGCAGGGGTTTGTCTGGGCCATCGCCAATTTGCGCGGAGGAAGCGAGTACGGAGAGTCCTGGCACCGGGGTGGCAACCTCACGCATAAGCAAAACGTCTTCGACGATTTCGCCGCGGCGTTGCACTTCGTCATTGATCAGGGATACACGTCGCCGAGCCGGCTGGCGATCGAAGGAGGCAGCAACGGCGGGCTGTTGATGGGGGCCACGCTGACGCAGCATCCGCACTTGATGCGGGTCGTCGTCACGCACGTGGGCATCTACGACAT
>CAYWOV010000581.1:0-3468 GCA_964459965.1 uncultured Planctomycetaceae bacterium
ATTGTCGGAACAGATCGAGGCCGGCCTGCGAAAGCTCGCCGACTATTTTCCCGGTTTTCGCTTTGACACCGTGGTAAGCGATGAGGGTTGGGGAGCCCGTGTCAGCCGAGACGACATTGCGCTCGGGCCCCGCCGATCTTCAGGCACCGAGTACAGCCGGCTGGAAATCCTGGTCCGGCCGTTTAGCGCTGCGCACATCATTGAGCTGGTGGGCAAGGGAACGATTCGCAACAAAGAGTTGTTCCACCGCAACCACTTCCAGTTCCTGACGCAAGTCGACCTCCAATCGCTGCGTGACATCGTCGACCTCTGGGTGCTCGAATACGCGGAAGCATACGCAGCCCGCTCGTAAGTCGACTGAAACACAAATCTTCCGATAAACCGCCTTGCCAACGCAACCGCGACTGGAAGGCCCATTTGACCGCGATTGATTGACGAAACTTAACCGATTCGTCGCGTGCTAAGCCGGCGAGTATTTACTGATGGGCTGTTCGTGAACGATTGGATGCGTGCGGTTTTGCAGTTCGCCGATCCGTTCTTCCACAGCCCCAACTTCCGCTTTTGACGCGTGGACGGCCAGTTCAATCTGAGTCGAGTGCGAGGCTCCTGGCGCGAGCGTGATGACCCGCCCCTGCTTGCGCTCGAACGTTTTGAGATTCGGTAAATTCGTCGCCGGCTCGAGCCCCGTCACGTATCCATCGGCCTCGGGTTGAGTGCATTTCCAAACGGTAAAGCACGGCAGTTCGCGGACGCAGTATTCAAGGCTCACACCACGATCGCCTGTCGAGTTGCGTAATAAGACAATGGTCTTGTCCTTGTCGTCACCAAACAGGTCGGCGAAATAACACTGTTCGGTGTAACCAGACGTCGGCCCCAAGTATATCTGCCACGTCTTCGTGTCTTCCGCGGCTCGCGAATCGCGGGGAGCGGCCTCGCGGAACGGCAAGACGAGCCGCGAGCCCTTCTCCAGGAAGGGCTTTCCGAAATTTGTGTGATACAGCAACTCGAGCTCCATTGGGCGGGCGGCGATGTTGACGACCTCGTCGCGCATGGTCAAACGATTCGAATTCGGGACGGTCTCATAGGTTGTGGTCAATCGCAGGCCGGGTCCGAACATCATCGCTTCGTCGACGATGCCAGTGACCGACATCAAACCGCCCTCTTTCGTGCTGACTGAAATTTCGACGTGATGGGCTGGCAGATTGGCAATCTTACCGTGGAGCGTGAGCCGGGCCTCGGTCCTATGGCCCGTGTTGTCGACAATCACATCCATTCCAGGGGCACCGTTCGACGACAGGCCGCAGCGGCACAAGAGTTCGTTGAAACCCGTCAACCAACCTAAGCCATTGCGGTCCGTCTGGTTGACGTAGCAAGGGTTGACCGGCCGTTTGACCGGCGAATCCCAGCCGAGATCGAGGCCACGATAATGACCCCGCCAGAGACTCATGCCGCGTGTCGGCAGGATCGAAACGGCGAGCGCTCCGTTGTTCAAGTCGACGACGTCAACGCCGTCGGAGACGCCGCCGCGCAGCGTCCGTTTGCGAATCGACCATTCGCTGCCGGCGGCGAGACGAATAGCGGCCGACTCGCGAAGTTCGAAAGTGTCCTGCCACACGCCTTCAGCGACGTCGGTGAGCGTCGTGAACTTAGTTGGCATCGGTCTCGGTCTCATCGGGATCGCGTGAACCGCATCGATTCACGCAGGAAACGGACCACGTTACTCTACAGCATCAAGGATGCGAAATCACCGCGGACGGCGCACGTGCGCCGCTGGAGAGCCGACTTCATGCTTGGCAGCCAGGCTATTGCCCAGATCCTAAAGAGAGAAGGCGTTGAGCAGGTCTTTTGCTTCCCATATACGCCGATTCTCGACGCGCTCGCCGAAGCCGGCATTCGACCGATCGTGGCCCGGCAGGAACGCGTGGCCGAGAACATGGCAGACGGTTTCTCGCGGGCCACGCTGGGACGCAAGATCGGCGTGGTGACGGTGCAGCAGGGGGCCGGAGCGGAAAATGCGTTCGCCGGGATCGCTCAGGCTTATACCGATTCGAGCCCGATCCTGTTTCTACCGGGACATCCGGGACGTGATTCGGTTCGTGTCCCGCCCACGTTCGACGCAGTGCCCAACTTTGCGGCGACGACCAAATGGGCCGACATGATTCCATCGGCCCGATCGATTCCGAATCGTTTTCTGCGCGCATTCACACTCTTGCGAACAGGACGCCCCGGCCCGGTGATGCTGGAAATCCCCGTCGACGTCGCCCGCGAGACGCTTCCCGTTCCACTGGAATACACTCCCTCTCCCGCGGTTCGCATCGGGCCCGATCCGGCGGCAATCCGCGACGCGGCCCGGCTGCTGCTAAAGTGCGAACGGCCCATGATCTGGGCCGGCCAAGGTGTGCTCTATTCTCAAGCGTCGAGCGACCTGACCGCGGTTGCCGAATACCTTGGCGCACCAGTGATGACGACGCTTTTGGGAAAGAGCGCCTTCGATGAGACTCACTCCCTCTCGCTGGGTGCCGGCGGACTGAGTTGCACCGATATGGCTCGCGACTCGCTCGAATGCAGCGACGCGATCTTCGCCATCGGGGCAAGTCTGACGCGAACCGTGTTCGCCCCGGCAATTCCGCCCGGGAGAAAGATCATTCACGCGACCGTCGATCCCCGAGATCTTAATAAGGACTACGTCGCCGATGTGCCGATTCTAGGCGACGCCTCCCTGGTGCTGATCGCCCTGTTGGAGGAACTCCGATCGCAGCACGGCAAAATCGGCCGACCGGAGCGCGGAACCGTCGAAAAAGAGCTGCAAACTGCGCGCGACCGCTGGAAGAACCGTTGGGCGGCCAAGCTCGTCTCCGACGAGGCGCCAATCAATCCTTACCGCGTGATCGGCGAATTCATGAAAATGGTCAATCCGCGGGAAACAATTGTCACCCACGACTCGGGCAATCCTCGGGATCAACTCTTCCCGCTTTACGAGTCGCCCGTTCCCCGCGGGTATATCGGTTGGGGTCACTCTACGCAGTTGGGATTCTCGCTGGGTTGCGCGATGGGCGCGAAACTCGCCTGTCCCGAGAAGCTCGTCGTCAATTTCATGGGCGATACGGCTTTCGGGATGGTTGGAATGGACGTCGAAACGGCCGTCCGCGAACAGATCCCCATTCTCACCATTCTCCTTAATAACGCGGCGATGGGCAACTACGACCGATTGATCCCGATCGCAAGCGCGAAGTATGGCACGAAATTCACCACCGGACGTTATTCTGAAGTTGCAAGAGGACTCGGAGCCTTCTCCGAACGAATCGAACGCCCGTCGGATGTTGCCGCGGCAATCAAGCGAGGAATCGAATCGACCCACGCCGGCCAGCCCGCGCTGTTGGAGTTCATTACGCGCGAAGAGCCCGACATGGCAATTCGATATTGAAGAAGATCTGGATCTCCGATGAAACTGGTCCTGCCCGTGATCTT
>CAYWOV010000582.1:0-3468 GCA_964459965.1 uncultured Planctomycetaceae bacterium
GTCGCGGGGTAATCCGCAAGCGAGCCCGGTCATCCTGAGCGTTTAAGGGGGCGGGACGGAAAAGCTCGCGCTGTTCGCGAGCGCCGCCGATTAAATGGTCGGCCACACGGTTGATCTCGTCGCGGCCAAAGACTCCGACGATATGATCGATTTCCGGCATCTCGTCGATCAGCGCGGGCCCCAACCGCTGCGGCAGGCAGCCGGCGACAATCACGCCGCGGGTACGACCACGCCGTTTCAGGTCGAGCATTTCGCGAATGACGGCCTTGGATTCGGCCCGAGAGCTTTCGATGAAGCCGCACGTGTTGACGATCACAAAATCCGCCCCGTCGGGCTCGGTGACGAGCGTGTAACCGTCGAGAGCCAACGTCCCCAGCATCTTTTCACTGTCGACGAGGTTCTTGGGACATCCCAGGCTGACGAAGCAATAGCTTCCCTTCGAGTGGCCTGCAAAGTCGGAACGTCGGGCGGCATCGGATTCGATGATGGGCAACTGAGGCATGTTTAATGAGATCCGGCCGCAAAATTGGCTTCGGTTTTTCCGACGACTCGCGCGAGTTCAGGTTTGGGCAATCCGCAATTCGCTCCGCGGCAGCCAGCCGCGGTTGGTAGACTGATTGTAGCGTTGGTTTTTCCGACGGGATAGATTGGCAAGGCGGCGACATGAAGAGCCTGCTTTGGCCCAATGAGCGCGCTATTCCAGCTGCGCTGGGAATGCTGGACCGAGGTCTTCCCATTTACTGTCCGGCTTGCAACGAACGATTTCTTCAAGAGACGGACTCGCACCGCTGTCCACGGTGCCGGGCAGTTCTCCCGCACGTTGGCTCGTCGCAGTTGGCAGAAACGCTATTTTTGCGCGATTTTCCCACGGCGCCCATGCAGGTTCTTGCCGGCTCAACGGTGGCTCAGCCAGCCGACGAACTCGTCGGTCGCCGCTTGCACGTCTATCGCTGTGAAGCCCTGCTTGGCTGGGGGGCGATGGGACGGGTCTATCTGGCTCATCACGAGGATCTTGACCGCAAATGTGCGCTGAAGGTGCTTTCGCCTCGAGTCTGCCAGACGGACATCGATTACGTGCGGCGGTTCGTCCACGAAGGGCGTGCAGCGGCGGCACTCGTGCATCCGAACATTGTGACGACCCACGCCATCGGCGAGTCTTGCGGGTATCGCTTCCTGGAAATGGAATTCGTACCGGGTCGGAGCCTTCAGGAGTTAGTGGAATACGAGCGACGATTGTTGCCATCACGGGCGATGGCGCTTGGCTTGCGAATCGCGGAGGGGCTGGCAGCCGCGCATCAGGAAGGGATCATTCACCGCGATCTGAAGCCGGACAACGTCATGGTTTCGGTCAAAGCGATTCCCAAAATTGCCGATTTCGGCCTGGCGAAGCGCGTGTGGTTGGAACGAGATGAACCGGAGTGTCTCGTCGGGACGCCAAACTACATGGCGCCGGAACTTTTCAACGGCGAGCCCTCCAGTGCAGCGAGCGACGTTTACGCACTAGGTGTCTGCCTCTATGTCTTGTTAACTGGACAGGTCCCCTTTCCCTGTGGATCCATTCGGCTTTTGGCTGAGCGCGTGCAAACTGAGACCGCGCCCGAATTTCATACCGTGGGGGTCAATGTTCCCTTGGAAATCGCGGAGTGCGTCGCGCAGCTCATGGCCAAGACGCCGGGGAATCGGCCACAGAACGCGACGGAGGCCCTCCAACTGTTGTCGGCCGTCGCCGGTGACCTTCCGGATGTAGAAACCTTGATGGAGATCGCATTTCGGGGGCAACTCAATGTCGCTTGGACCCGGGACGGCGAGGATTTTCGGATCGAGGTTCGGTTGCCGGAGGGACGCCGCCAAATTGTGTACATCGAGCCGAGCGAGCACGCCGTCGCCGATCGGTTGCTAATCCTATCCAGTTATTGCGGCGACGCACGGCCCGAATTCTTTGAAAGAGGGCTCAAGCTGAATGCCGAAATGGCACACGGTGGCCTTGCGATCCGCGAAATCGGCGGAACCCCGCAATTCGTCATGATCGACACGTACCCGCGGGCGACGATCGACGCTGAGGAAATCCGGCGCAGCGTCCTCGAGCTTGCCAGCAAGGCGGACGCCGTCGAAAGGCTGTTGAGTCCGACCGACCAGTACTGAACGGCTGAAACCAGGTTCTTGACCCTTGTTTTTCGACACTGCTATAGTTGAGAGTGTCCATTTGACGACTGGAAGACGGTCCGCGGCTTGATTCTCGACGGATCCGTCCGTTTGGGCCTCTGGAGCAATTCATGCGACTTCACCGCCGGTCCCGCCTGGCGAGCCTTGCGCTCGCGCTGACGGGCCTCTTCGCGTCGGCACTCCATGCCGCCGATTCCGATAAAGGTTTCTCAACCGTTATCGACCCCAATTTTACAGGCGAAGAGTTACGCGCTCAGGACGACCTGTGGGCTCTGGAAGTCGACCTGAAGCCGATGAGGCTGGCATTTGTTCAGGCCGTTAATCCTCGGACAGGCACGAAATCGAGCGAGATGATTTGGTACTTGGTGTTCAAAGTCGTCCGCCATCCTGTCGCTAAGCCAACGCAGGCATCTGACTCCGTTCCGGTCAATGTGCAGGATCCGACGCCTCCGGGCATTTGCGTTCCCCGTGCGACTCTCGTCATGGAGGATCCGGACATCCGACGGGCCGTTGTGGATTCCATCGTGCCGGAAGCCTTGCCGATCATCGCCGCTCGCGAGAAACTTGATCTAAAGACGGCAATCCAAATGTCGGGTCCGCTTCCCAAACTGACCCCTCGCGATTCCAAACAAGAGAACGCTGAATATGGGGTCATGATGTTTCGCGACGTCGACCCCCGAACGACCTCGTTTTCCGTGTATCTTTCCGGATTGTCGAACGCCTACAAGATTGGCAAGGACGAATCGGGCAAGACCTTGGTTTTACGGCGCACGATCCAGATTCCGTACCGGCGGTTTGCAGACAAGTATGATCAGCACGCCAAGGAAATCCGGCAGATCGGTACACCGAAGTGGATCTATGTTCCGGATGAGGCGGCCGTCGCCAAGAAGTAGCACACTGCCCGGTCGCAGAGTTGAGGCCCAATCTGATTGGGCCCGTCGGGTGAATGTGTGAGCGTTGCAACGTTCGGAGATCTCAGCGGCCGCAAAGCGGTCGTTACCGGGTCGTCGACGGGAATCGGCCGAGCGATTGCGCTTGAATTCGCGCGTGCCGGAGCGGACGTTGTCGTGCATTGCCGGCAAACGAATGCGGCCGCCCAACAGGTCGCATCCGAAATCCACGGATTGGGCCGCGCGGCCCGTGTGGTTCTGGCCGATTTCGCCGACAGTGAAAAGCTTGAATCTTTTCTGGACGCTGCCTGGGCCTGTTACGGCACGGTCGACGTGTGGGTCAACAATGCAGGGGCCGACTTGCTGACAGGTGCTGACGCCCGACGGAGCTACCCCGACAAGCTGTCCCGCCTCT
>CAYWOV010000583.1:0-3467 GCA_964459965.1 uncultured Planctomycetaceae bacterium
CTGGTTTGGATCGACACACGTAAGCACTCCCGAAACACCGGACGCCAGCATCGTCCGGGCGAGCTGCGGGGTTTCGTGCCGCGTGGTCCAAATAGGGAAAAGCGGGGCGATTCCGGTCCCGGAAAGCTTCTCTTCGCGATAAGCACGGATTTCTTCCAAGAACAAATCGCCAAACGCAATGTGCGTCACGCCCTCCCGCCGGGCTCGCGCGATCGCTTCCTGCATCTGCCGCTCGTACACATCGTTCGAGCACGGCCAGGGGAGCAGCACGGACCACAGCGGCAACCCGGCCGCCCGCGCTTGAGCCTCCACCAGCACGCGTCGCACGGCGTGCATGGCCACACGATCGGCCGCCTGATTGAAGGTCGTCAACAGTCCGACGACTTCGATCGCCGGCTGTTGTCGCAGCACGTGGAGCGTCCACGCGCTGTCTTTGCCCGAACTCCAGGAGAGCAAGACTCGCTTCATGATGGGCGATTTCGGGTGCGTGAACTACGTCGCCGAACCCTGGTCAGAGTAACGAGACGGGTTCCAATCGCGGGCCAGGGTGCAAAGCGTGTCGAGAGTTTTTGGATTCGTGCAACAGGCGACGATTCCAGGCAGACGGATCATGTTGGCCCGTTCATCGAGCCACGTTTCGTGAAAATTGACCGGTTGCCGGTTATGCACCCAAACGGCATCCCCTCCCAGCATGCGGACGAGGTGCAGCGAGACGGGAAAATCGTAGACGTTCGGCGAATGGATCAGCGAACCGGCCAAGAGCCCCTTTGCTCGCAACTCATACACGCAGCCTTCGATCGTCTCGGTTGTGTACCCATCCAAACCGGCCGCCTTGAGATCGCGGGCCCGATCGGCGTCTTGCTGCTGAAAGCCGACGAGGTAAATCTTTTTGGAATCCGGCAAACTCGTCGGGTCCACCGGTCGTATTTCTCGCAACACGTCGGCAGCCGGTCGGTTCGGATCGTCGGGACCGCAAAAGACCTGGCCGTCGCGCGCTTCCACCCATGTTCCATTCGGTCCCGACTCGGGCACGAAGACGAGCGAATAAAGGACCGTTTCGCGGTCCCTTAAATGGAGCATCACGGAGTAGCCGTTGCCCGTGCGGTCTCGATACTGCTTCGTGCCGTCGATTGGATCGATCGCCAGCACGAGATCTCCGTCCTTCGAGAACCGGGCCAGGTCGCCGGTTGTTTCCTCAGCCTCAATGCGACAGCGGCGAAACTGCGGATCGAGATCCCGCAGGGCGCCCACGATCAACTCCTGCACGCTCAGGTCGGCCAGCGTCAACGCGTCGGTCGCCGCGCTGCCGGAGTGCTTGCCCGAAAGGGCGATGCTGTGCTTCCGCAGCTGGCGGG
The DNA here is from genome assembly GCA_964459965.1 of uncultured Planctomycetaceae bacterium. Classification (GTDB taxonomy): domain Bacteria; phylum Planctomycetota; class Planctomycetia; order Planctomycetales; family Planctomycetaceae; genus DASPSM01. The sequence goes on from CAYWOV010000583.1 coordinate 1,356, forward strand.
CGAGCGCCCCGGACCAGCGCAAAATGGCCGGCATGTGCCGCGATAAGGCGGCCGTCAAGGCGTTCACGTCCATCGAAATTCCTGTTGCGTCACGCTTCCAGACTCGAGATGACGGCGGCCGCGACATCGAGACCGGTCACGCGCTGGAAAGCGCGCCAACCGGGGACCGCGTTGACTTCGATCATATAACAGGTCCCGTCGCGGCCGTAAAGCAGATCGACGCCGGCGAATCGCGCGTCGACGGCGAGAGCCGCCCCGAGCGCTGCTGCCGTTTCCTGATCGGTGGCTTGATGTTTCTCAGCGACGCCCCGGCATGAGACATTGGTTCTAAAGTCGCCGTTTGCACGCCGTCGCATCGATCCCAAAACCTTGCCATCCAGCACGAGGACGCGCACATCAAAGCCTTCGTTCTCAATGAACTGCTGCACGTAAAGGACCGCCTGCAGACGTTCCAACGTGCGAAACGTCCGCAAAGCCAGTTCCGGGTCGGTGACGCGAACGATCCCACGACCCTCCGAACCGAAGAGCGGTTTAACCACCACGTCACCGCCCAAGCGCTCGAAAGCCGCGAGCGCCGCCTCGGCGTTTTCGCAAACGACCGTGGGGGGAACGGTCAGACCGGCTGACTCGATTCGCACGAGCGCGAGATACTTATCGACGGCACATTCGAGCGCTTTTGGCGAGTTGACGACGGTCACGCCGGCCGCCGCGAGCCTCCACAGCGCGTCCATCCGAAAAACAACCTGCTCGAGCGAGCCCGGTGGCATGCTGCGGACGACGACCGCGTCGAACGACAGCAGATCCACTCCGTCCGCCGCCAGGCCGTCCTCGGCACCGCCAACCGAACCAATCAGCTTGGGAAACTCGATTTGCCGGGTCTCGTGCCCGCGGTCGGACGCGGCCCTCTGCAGGTCGCGGCCGTACCAGCTGCCCGGTTGTGCCACGAGGGCGATCTTCACGATGTGCCGATTCCGAAGGACGTCTTCAACACGTCCGGTTCCGTGCGACCGAAGCGGTGGACCTTTCCCGAGTCGAGATTGCAAAAGGTCACTTCCGCCGGGCTGAAGAGGTTCTTATCGATTTTGTAGAAGTCGCGGCCGGCCTGTTCGAAGATCTCCATAAAAGGCTTGCCGAACGCGGCCGACGAGCAAGCAGGAACAGCCGGGCCGATTTCGGCAATCGCCGAGTCGGGCCCCCGCACCCAAAGTGTCACCCGCGCGCCGTACAAAATGGCGTCATTCGTGCGGCCGATGCCCGCCATGTCGTCCGCGGCGACGGGCGGCAAAGGCGTGCTGCCGCAGGCGCTCTGGATTTGTCGCACTTCGAAGCCCAGTTCCAAAAGCTTGTGCAGCGCCGTCTCGACCGAGCGAGCCACGACCTGCACATTCCCGGCCTGGCTTGCCGTGGGCGCGATCAAGAGACACAACTTGTCCGAGGTGACGCCGGTCCGCTCGCAGATGTATTGCACCACAGCCGGAGTCGGCAACTTCCGCCCTTCGAGCACGCCGACGACCTCGCTCGGTTCCTCGCGGTAATCGAATTTCGAGAAGAGATCCTCGCGCGCATAAACGGCCCGCATTGGGCCCGAGCCCATTGCAAAAAAACCGTCGGTGCTGATTTGCCAACCGGCGTATTGGCTATAGAGGCACGCGGCCACGGGATGATCGGTGGTGACAAAGACGTGCGGCCAATGTACCCCTCCCACGTCGCCCGGCAGAATCGACGCCCAACCCAAGCCGGCCATGCAAATCTCGGCGAGCGCCTGCCCCGCGTCGAGCCCGCCCTCCGTGCGAACTCCGAAATCGAAGATCCGCGCGTCTTTCACGGAACTCTCGCGGACACGAAAGTCGGCGGCGGATGCGGCCAGGCGTTCGATCAGTTGGCGGGCGCGCAGATTTAATTCGTATTTCATTGTGGGCGATTTGGCGCCGTCTTCGAAACGAACATCGGAAAGACCGACTCTCGGATTACCGAAACACTTGAGAGAACGTGCCTCATCGTACGCGATTGAATCGTTATTTTCATCGGCGCGGAGGGCGACCGCTCGTCGAACCTCGCGGCAAGTCACCCGTCTGCGTTCCGGATTGGCCGACTACTTCGGTGGCAGCCGAA
>CAYWOV010000584.1:0-3463 GCA_964459965.1 uncultured Planctomycetaceae bacterium
CCCGTGACGCGCGAAGATGTCTTCCTGGCGATAGAGCGGCAGATGGTCGCCAAACAGCAAACCGGAAAAGGAACGTTTTTCGACAACCGACGCGGAGCGAGCGGAAGCGCCCGCAATGCCGATTCCCGCGCTCTGCCACCGCTGGACTCGTTCTCCATCGACCAGTCGCAGATACGCCTCACGGACAATCGCTAGTTTTGTGCGCCTGTCGGCACCGCGCAGCGACAACCTGCCTCTGTGAGACCGGCCGTTTTCACCGATAGCGGTATCGGCTTTCGCTTGCGAGTCTTTGGACGGTACGCTCCTCTGGCTCTTTTTCATTCTGCCCCCCAGGGGCGCTCGCCATTGACATCGCGGCGCCAATCTCAGGCGCCGTTGACAATCTATCTCGTCAGCGTACGACTACACCAAACTCCGATGGCCGCAAGAAGCGCAAACCAAGTAGGTGTATCCACCTTTGGTGTTTCACCCTAGGTCTTCCCCTGATGGTGACTTCAGGATTCCCCTGCTTGAAATGAGCGCCGCGAAGGCGTACATGAAATGGTGCATCAAAGCGTGCGATGAATTCATCCGCCATGTCTTTTCAAGCGGATGGCTATTGAAAGTTTCACGCGGGCATCCACGAAATTCGCTATCAGCTCAAGACGATCTCGTCAGTGCCGGTTCGGGCGATTTGGATTGGGTTCAATTGGAATCGCAATGTTTGGCGATTTCCATTTCTCTCCGATTTGTTTCTTTATTGAGGAGGCTCTGCGATGCGCTTTAGTCCCTCCAAAAACTCGCGTCGGGCGGGTTTTACCCTGATCGAACTGCTGGTGGTGATCGCGATTATCGCGATTTTGATCGCCCTCTTGCTTCCGGCGGTCCAGGCCGCCCGCGAAGCGGCCCGCCGCACACAATGCCGCAACAATCTGAAGCAGTTGGGCATCGCGTGCCACAACTATCACGACGTGTTCAGAATGTTCCCGCCAGGGGGCAGCATCAGCCCGCAACAGCAGAAGTTCTACGCCACGGGCCAAATGATGCTCTTGGCCTTCATTGAACAGGGCAACCTGACGCACGCGGGTGCGACCGGCGGCGCCGGCTACAACTACAACCTGCCGTGGTGCTGCCAAGGCACGGCGTCCGACGCGATCATCGTCTCGGCAAAGGCCAGCGGCCTGTGGCGCTGCCCGTCGGACACAGGTCCGACGGAACTCATTCCCGCGCTTGCGCTTGGGACCGGGGCCTTGATGTGCAACTACGACTTCTGCCACGGCGTCAACGACGTGACGGCCGGCTTCCAGGAAGCCGGCCCCACGCTGGGTATTGGCAGCAACTTTCCGATTCCGGCAAGCGAGCGGGGTGCCTTTGGCGTGAACATCAACACGCGGATCCGCGACATCACCGATGGCACGGCCCAAACCATGATGATGGGTGAGGCCGCCAACGGGGCTTACACGGCGACTCCCAAATGGACCATCTGCGATGGTCGCTTTTGCACGAAGGCCAATATCATCGGTAGTCCTGCACCGGCGGATGGTGCATCCGGGACTGCTTGGATCGCCGGCGCAAACTTAAAGGTGGGCAACCCGATGCCCATCGGCTGGGGCACCAATATCATGACGTCCTCCAGCGACGCTCTGGACGGCACGTGCACTCATTATTCGGGAATTCGTGGCGGCTGGGTCATGGCCTGCACCATGGAACCGATCAACAAGAACCCGGTGACGGGATCTTTTGCCTATTATGCCAGCGGCGATAAGAGCAGTCTCACCTGTGCCAGCTCGCAGACGATGACCGGCATCCCGCCGACGGTGTCCGGTGGTTTCAAGACCAGCTGGCCGGCGGCGCTAGTCGGGCACGCCATGATGTCGAATTTCCGTAGCGACCATCCGTCGGGCTGCTTGTTCCTGTTCTGCGATGGCCACGTTCAGTTCCTGAACGAGAACATGGACATGACAACCTACAACGGCCTGTCGACCATTCAAGGTGGCGAATCGGTGCAAGGAGCACTCGCCGACTGATCGTTAGTCGGATGGTCACTTAACTGTTCGCTGTCATTCAAGCAGGCTGTCAACGGTTCCTCGTTGGCAGCCTGCTCTCGTTGGTACACAGCGTCTTCTGACGGTTCGGAGCATCGAGGCTGAGTTTCACCGCGACTCTGAGATTTGACCGGCTAACTCTCCGCACGGCAGGCGAATTTGGTCGTCACGGGTGCCGCTTTCCCGTAAACTCAAACCTTTTCTCTGACACGCCGAAAAACCACCGATAAGTGACGCCTCGCCAGGCCCCGAAAACTCATACGTTTTTCGGCACGCCGTTCTGCGTGTCGGATTCCCGTACGTTTTCGCGGAATCGGGCGCGATCGCGGTGACGACGGTCAAAACGCCTCAAAAGCGACGCCAGAAATCCAACGTTATTTGAAAGAGTCGCCAGACGAGATTTTTTTGCGTTTGCCGCGCGGCGTTGTTAGCTTCGAGGGGTGCCGCGTTTGTCCTATCGCTCCTGGGGGCGGATTCCAATGCGGGCTTCAAAACGGGGGAGAGCAACCTACATACTCGGCCCGTTCTTGCGAGCCGGCGTGTTGGCTCTCTGCACCTGGGCGGGCTTGCCGCTCGCACTGACCGCCGACCCGCCGACGTCGAGCCCGGCAAACAACGTCGCGACGGAACCAGGCAAGGCCGAGCGTCAGAAGCTGTTGGTGGAGCGAAATCGGCTATGGAGCGTGACGAATCAGCGCCGGGCTGAAGGAAATCTCGCCGACGCCGTCGAAGCCGCTGAGAAAATGCTCGCCATCGAGCGCCAACTCTTCGGCGACGCCAACGAAGAGGTCGCTCAATCGCTCGAATGGCTTGCGCAATCGCACCTGAAGCGAGGCGATTTTGATGCGGCTCGCAAAGCGCGGCGAGAGGCGCTTTCGATCCGGACGAAATTTCGGGGGGGGGAAAGAGGGACGCGTGCCAGACGCGCCACCAGCCCCGTCGGCAAACAACGTGGGGGCGGAGCGAGGCAAGGTCGAGCGGCAGAAGCTGCTGGCGGAGCGGAATCAGCTGTGGAACGCGGCGGTCAAGCTGCGGAAAGAAGGGAAGCTCGCCGACGCCATCGCCGACGCGCAAAAAATGCTCGCCATCGAGCGCCAGCTCTTCGGCAACACAAACGAAGACGTCGCCCAATCGCTGGAGTGGCTCGGGCAATCGCATCTGCAGCGCGACGAATTCGACGCGGCTCGCACAGCGCGGCAAGAAGCGTCGGCGGTCCGAACGAAGGTGCATGGAGCCAAGGATTGGCGGACGACCGACGCCCGGCTGGCGCTTGAGGATGTGGAGATTCAGTCGCGGTTGAGTGCCGAGCAACGCCGCGAGCTTGTGGAGGCTGACCGACTGACGTCAGCACTTAGGGGCCTCGGCGGGAAAGAAGAGTGCCGTAAAGCCATCCAATCGGCGGAACGAGCCTTGGGGATTCGGCGACGGATTCTCGGCAA
>CAYWOV010000585.1:0-3460 GCA_964459965.1 uncultured Planctomycetaceae bacterium
GCCGTCGTCGCGCACGCAGCCGGCTTGCCGCAATTACCCTTGCCACCAGCCCCCGGATCGGGCAACCGAATAGAAAGGCAAGCTGCGAATTTGCCCTACGGTCAGCCGGCCATCGTCCGGATGACATATGGCCGCGGTGCGGTTGTCGGCGTGTTGGGGGACGGTCTGTGGCGCTGGAGCCTGTTGCCGCCCGACAAGCAGAACCTCGTCGCCTTCTACGACACGTTCTGGTCGAACCTGGTCCGCTGGCTGGCGATGGGGGGCGAGTTCAGCCCCGATCAGCACGTCGCTTTGCACCTGAGCCGCACAACGCTGCGCCTGGGCGATCCGCTGGCGATCGACGTCGTTTACAAGCACACGCCGCCGACCGGCGCTCATCCCAAGCTCGAGCTGGCCGACTCCGCGCACAAAGCACGAGGAGTCGAACTCGAGCCGATTCCGTCGCGTGAGCCCCGGTTTCGCGCGTCGCTCAAGCCGGACAAAGTCGGCGTGTACGAGGTCAGCGTCGAGGCGCCCGGCATGCAGCCGTTACGACAGTCGCAGCGGTTCAACGTCTACGACACAAACGTCGAGCGGCTGATGACGGCGGCGGACCCGATGACGCTCCGCATCCTGGCCGAACACTCCGGCGGCCGCTTCTACGAAGCCGAACAGGCAGCCGACCTGGTGAACCAACTGCGGCTCTTCCGCATGTCACAGCAAGTGCCGCCGCAATTGGAATACGTTTGGGACCAGGGAGCCATCATGGTGCTGCTGCTCCTCTGGGGGGGCTCGGAATGGCTGCTCCGCCGGCTGTCCGGCCTGCTGTAGTCGGAGATCATCATGTCGCGCACGGTCGATCTCTACGGAACGGCCTACGGCAATTTCGCCAACCCGGCGATCGAGCAGGTCCGCCGCGAGACGTACGGCGAGGACTTCGGCCAGAGCAGCTGGGTCACCGCGGACGAGTATCGCGGTTTCTTTCGCAGACTGGCCTTGAGCGCGGCCGACCACGTGCTGGACGTTGGTTGCGGCTCGGGCGGGCCGGCTTTGTTCCTGGCTCGTGAGATCGGCTGCCGCGTCACGGGGATCGACGTCGACGAGGCGGGCATCCGCGCGGGGGAGAATCTGGCCCGTCAGTTCGGCCTGGCCGACACAGTCTCCTTCCGCCGGGCCGACGTGGCCGAGCCGCTCCCCTTTGCGGAGGCGACGTTCGACGCATTGGTTTGCATGGACGCGCTCTGCCACTTTCCGCAGCGGTCGCGACTCTTCGCGGAATGGCGCCGCATTCTGCGACCGGGCGGCCGCCTACTTATCACCGACCCCGTCGTGGTGACGGGTCTCGTCTCCAAGGACGAACTCGCCCAGCGCAGCTCGACCGGTCATTTCGAGTTTTGCCCGCCCGGTGTGAACGAGCGCGAGCTTCGCCAGGCGGGCTTCGACCTGGCAGCCGTCGAAGACATCACTGAAAACGCGGCCCAAATTTCCGGCCGCTGGCACGACGCCAGAGAGCGCCGCTCGGACGAGTTACAACGACTGGAAGGCTCAGAGACCTTTGCCGGCCTGCAGCGATTCCTGGCGACCGTCCACCGCCTGACCAGCGAACGGCGGCTTTCCCGTCACGCGTATTTCGGCCGCAAGCTCGACCAATAACCGCCGGCCCGGCCCATTCGCACGGCTTGCAAATCGATTCGTCCCTCAAGATACTTTTCGTTCACGCCTTGGGGCGACCCGGCGAAGGCCGTAGTTTGGGTGTAGAATAGAGCTTGTCCACAACACGCGTCCACAACACGGCGGAGTAGCTCAGTCGGTTAGAGCAGCGGATCCATAATCCGCGTGTCGGGGGTTCAAATCCCTCCTCCGCTACTTTATAAAGCCCGTCGCAGCCAGAGGTTGCGGCGGGCTTTCTTTTACTGCGGAACGTGCCGCGATGGCCGCTTGACCCGAAATGTCCGCGACGCTCGCCCCGGCTACGGGTTCGCCTGAAGAGTGGCCCCCATTTTCTGATGGATCAGGTTGACGGCCTTCAGCGGGCGGAGCATGACTTTGAATTCGGTGATCTTGCCTGCGTCGTTCCACTTGATCAAATCGACCCCGTTTATTTTGATGCCGTCTAATTCGAGCTCGAATTCGAGCACGGCATCTCGATCGCTCGTCAGCTCGCGGACGTAGCGAAACGACTCGTTGAAAAAAACCTGGAAGGCCGCGGCGAGGTACTTCTTGGTGATCGCCTTTCCGACTTGCGGCGTGTGCACAACGGGCGAATAGAAGATTGCGTCGTCGGCCAGGAGATCATCCAGGCCGCGGACGTCACGGGTCTTTGCGAGCTGATGCCAGACGGCGACGGGGTTGATCGACATGATTGGACTCCTGCGGACAGAACAGCGTTGGGCAAACGCAGTTTTTCAATCAGGCATGGCATTGTCAATCTGATTGCCGGTACGATCGTGGGACTGCTGATCAAATCGGCTCCCGACCGCGGACACAATTGATGAGGGACGGCATGCGCTCTTTGTCGGCCATTCGCTGCGGCATCTTGGCGTCGGTCTTGTGCGCGTTGGTCCGCTCTTCGCCGGCGAACGGGGCCCGCGCCGCCGAGACCGATGTGCCGCGCTTCCTCACGGGCCGGCGGGCGACGGCCGATCGGGTTCATCCGCCCGAGCACTGGTCGGCCACCGAGAACGTGGCTTGGAAGATCGACCTGCCCGGATTGGGTTGGTCATCCCCCATTGTGTGGGGCGACCGCGTTTTTTTGACGACGTGCGTCACCACGGGCAAGACCCGCGCGCCGCGGAAGGGTCTTTACATGGAGGACCTCAACGCGAACTCGTATCCGCCCGACAAAAGCGAACATGCCTGGAAGGTGTATTGCCTCGATCTGGCGAACGGATCGGTGGTTTGGGAGCAGACGGCCCACAAGGGGCTGCCCGCCAAGCCCCATCACATCAAGAACACGCTGGCCTCGGAAACGCCGACGACTGACGGCGAACGGTTGTACGTGCTCTTCGGCAACCTGGGCCTGTTTTGTTACGACCTCGGCGGCAAGCCGCTCTGGACGTACCACATCGACCCGCGCGAGACGCGCTATGCCTGGGGCACGTCGATGTCTCCCGTCGTCTATGGCGAGCGGGTTTACTTTGCCGACGATAACGAAGAGAAATCGTCCTTGATCGCCCTCGATAAACGGACGGGCCGAGTCATCTGGAAGGTTCCGCGCGACGAGAAGACCAACTACTCGACTCCTTACGTCTGGGAAAACCCGGTGCGAACCGAGCTGGTCGTTTCGGGCATTAGCTGGGTCACGTCGTACGATCTCGAGGGGCGGGAACTTTGGAAGATCAAAGGCAAATCGATCCTGGCGATCCCCACGCCGTTTGCCCACGAAGGCTTGTTGTACGTGGCTTCGGGACATGTCATCTGGGGTGAGAACCGCATTTACGTCATCCGGCCCGGCGCCTCGGGCGACATTTCCCCCGTCGAC
>CAYWOV010000586.1:0-3458 GCA_964459965.1 uncultured Planctomycetaceae bacterium
CAACCCAAAAAACCCGGTCGTGTGACCCTCGTGCGGTTCGAGATCGGACAGATAGGTCGTCCGCCCATCGAGAAACCGGATCGAGAACACGGCCGACAGCGGGAACTCCAGCGGTGTTCCGAATTCCGTCGTCATCCGCAGGGGGCCGCCACGTTCGCGACTGGCCCCGTATCCGGTCAATTGCGAGCCGTCGGTCAACATGACATGAATGCGAGGCTGCTTCGCGGCGGACAGACTCGACAGACTCGAATTGAATGCAATCCCGCGAAGGCGCACCATCTCGATCTGAATGGGCTTGCCGCCCTGGGACAATTTGAGGTTGGCTTGATCGAAGGACGCTAAATCGCCGGCCACACGGTCTCCGTTGAGAAGCAAGACGATATCGCTTTTCGAGCGGCGGCCGAAGACTTGTGCAAACCAGCGCGACCGTTGCATCGCGTCGGCTGGCGCCGTCATCAGGATTCCCGCAATTGTCTCGGAGGGAATTCGCATCGGAGGCCAATCCGAGTGCGACTTCCACAAGGCCAGCACGGCCTCGTCGCTCATGCTGGCAAGACCCGCCACGACGCGGTCGCCATTGATTAATTGGATCAACAAGGCGCGAGGCGGAGCCGAATAGGCGCGGCCGCGAAAATCGAGACGCACCAGGTCGGCGGCGGCGACGGGCGTGTTACGGTCGCCAAGACGAATCTCTCCGGCCGAAATCGTTCGCAACGGCGCGACGAGCCGGCTTCCATCGGCGAGCAGTGCCGTCGCGGTGTCTACATTTTCCTGTGCCGCGACGCTCTTTGAGGCAAGCACGACAAAGACGGCGATTGCGAGTCTTGCGTTCAGTCGCAACCGGCGTATTTGAGTCGTCGCGGCGCGGTCAATCATCGTTGGAAAATGGGCAGATAGTTGTTGGGAGTCTGCAAGATCAGGAGCGCCATGGCCGTTGCGTATTCGTCCCCGTAGGCTGACGGATCGCGCCAACTTCCGGCCGTCGTGTGGAAGGGAAATTGCAAAAGCTCATCTCGGACCTCTGGATACCATTGTCGCCAACGTTCGCCGCCAGCGTGCCACATGGCCTGCACGGCGTAGTAATGGCTGTAGAAGTAATGGTTGGAAGGTTGCCGCATCGCAAGTCCCGGTCGGTAACGCTCCAAATACTGCAGGCCCGCTTCGATCGGCTTTCCCTCATACACACCGGCGCTATAAAGCGCCACGATACCGGCCGCGGTCAGGCCAAAGGTTACCTGCCAGGTAGTCGTCAACTGATAGCGAAAAGCGCCTTCAGAGGTCTGACACTTTCGAACATATTCGGTGCAGCGGTCGATCGTTTCTTTGGGAACGAAGATCCCCGCGTTCCGCGCCGCTCGCAGCGCCATGATCTGGCAAATCGTGACCGACAAATCGGCATCTTTCGAGTCGGGCTCGTACCGCCAGCCGCCTTCCTTGTTTTGTGCGTTGATGATGAGCTGCACGGCCCGCTGCAAGCCGTTCCGCACTCGCGGCGTCTTGGTCATGCCGTAAACCTCGCCCAGAAACAGCGTCGCGAAGCCGTGGTCGTACATCGGACCGTGGCCCGTGTTTCCCTCGTCGAATATGAAGCCGTTGGGCTGAATTCGCGAGAGAAGAAAATCGACAGCCTTCTGTACCTGAGCGCCGTATTTGCCGCGTCCGGGTGTATTGCCCGACGAAAGAAATGCCATACCGGCGAGCGCCGTCACCGCCACGCGCCGGCGGCTGCTGGCGAGCGAACCGAATGAGCCGTCGCGGGAATCCTGCCGAGCCGCCAGAAACGCCAATCCCGCGTCGATGGCTTGCTGCGTCTCCGGCGTCACGAGATCTTTTGCCGCCGTTTCGATCGATCGATCGATTCGGGGATCGGCGAGTGCCGGGCGGAAGGCGAAAACAAGAGTCAAAAAACAGGCAGCAGCAACAAGGTGGCGACGTGCAGAGTCGAAGAGAAAGCAACGAGCCTGCCGGTCGATTTTTTTCGGAACTCGGACCGTCGCGCAACCACGTGCTTCAAGGTCCAACTGGCACGCCAGGCGGCGGGCCCGTCGGAGTGCCAGGAGGCGGTCCGTTGTTCGTGCCACCGGGTGGGATGCCAAGGAGGGCCTCGGATTCCTGCGTTCGCCGTGGCTCACTGCGTTCTTGGAGGAAGCCCGGGGGCCGGGCTCCCGTATCGGGACCGATGTCCGTTTCGGGAAGAGGATCGTGAACATTAAACGATCGCTTGTCGGCATCGTACGCCGTCGGAGCAAGGTTCGGAAGCCGCGTTCCCTGGCATCCTTGCCCCGCCAGAAGCAAACACAGCGCCCAAGGCAGGATTTTTCGGACTACCGATGCTCCACAGTCAAACGGAGCACGCGGTAACGAGCGGAGGAATTGGCACCGATTATCGGTGTCGACAAAACGAACGCGTCGGGCGTGCATGTGTCTCGATCCTTCGTGACGGCCGGCACGTCGCAAGGCTGGTTGCTTGCGAACGAGGGTTTTCCTTCACCCCCGGGTCTCCTCCGCCCGCCGTGATTTTACAGGCCTGCCACGGGCGCGAACAGACCGGTTTCAAAACAGACAACCGGTCGCAACATCCTACGAGAGCGATTCTGCCCGCGATCAGTGAGAATGTTCGTGCTTGATTTCGCCCGAAAAGCTCTTCCCGGCAATCGTTGCGTTCACACTTCCTTTGAGATCCTCTTCGTCCTTGATGTGCGATTTGATTCCGGCGTGACCCGCCAGCTCGAACCGCGATGATTTGCCTGGCGGATCGCCTGATTGAGGCGCCGCCCCGACTGCGAAAGCTTCGGTCTTGCCGTCAAGTGCCAGCTTCAGGGTGATCTCCTTGGAATCGGTAGGGGCTGGGTTCTTGGCGGTCGAGTCGAGAATGTAGATCGTAATCTTGGCGGTCTTCGGATCGAAGGCAACTTCCGCGTGATATTCCTCTTCTCCCAGCTCGACGAGGTGGCCGCCGTGCGGACCATGCTCGTGCTCGTGGGGCTGCTCCTTGACGACCACTCCCTTGGGGACGGGATGATATTCCTGTCCGCCGCCGCAGCCGAGCATGGCCGTGGTCGCGGTCAAAAGGACGCTGGCTCCCGTCAAAGAGACAAGTCGCATCGTTTCGTCACCTTTCCCCTCATGACGCGGAAGATCTGGCTTGCAGTTAGGAGACTGCGCCGAGCGCCAAATGATCAAAGTATGAAATTAGGAGAAGTGCGGACGACAGGCAAGCCGAGTCCACGGAGACTGGTTCAGTCAGCCCCCTTCGCGGGAGCGGGCGGACGCTTCTTCGCGGGATGCCGGGCTTTTACGGGACTCCGTGGCCGGACTGTGCGTTGAGGTTGCGGGGCGGCTTGTGTTTCCGTCGACGCTGGCGGTTTGTTCGTCGGTTCAGATTGCTCGGCCGATTGATCGACGATTACGAAAAAGACCTGAAACGACCGTTGAGTGCTCGCAACGAGTTGTTTGCC
>CAYWOV010000587.1:0-3449 GCA_964459965.1 uncultured Planctomycetaceae bacterium
CATCGTGACCCTGCTTCTCTTCATTTACCTCCTGGCGGCGCTGCTGCGTCCGGAATGGTTCTGATCGAATTGGCTCGGCGTCTCCCGAAGGCCGAAGAGTACGTCAGTGTCCAAAACCGTCGGCCTTGAATCTTGCGCGGTCGACCGAAGAGAGCGGTGGCCGTCGCGGCACAGTCGCGTGATCGGGTCCTTGTGGCGCTCGAGTGCGCCGTGCAGCATCTGAAACACACAGACACCGCCGCGCATTGAGGTTTTGATTTCATGTGGACGTTGCCCGTCTTGATTATCGTCACGACCGTCGTTTTGTCGGTCCCGTGCGGGTTTTATCTTGCCTGGATCGTCGACGGTCGCTATCGCGCGCCGCGTTGGCTCGGCTGGATCGAATCTCGTTTCGACACCGGACCTCAGAACTGGAAGCAATACACGGTCTCGCTCTTGGTGTTCAACACGGTCCTGTTCGCGTTCGGCTTTCTCGTCTTGGCGCTGCAGCCGTTTCTGCCCTTTGCACCGGCGGGCAAGGGCATGCTTGGGCCGACGACGATCTTCAACTCGGTCATCTCGTTTTTCACGAATACCGACTTGCAGGACTACTCGGGCGAGCAGCATCTTTCGTATTTCAGCCAGATTTTCTTCGTTCTGGCCAACATGTTTCTGTCGGCGGGCGTTGGTTTCTGTGCGCTGGCGGCCGTGGTGCGAGGTCTCCGCGGCGACGCCCACATGGGCAACTACTACGTCGACATGTGGCGGATCGTCGCTTATGTGTTTTTTCCCGCCAGCCTGGTCATGGGCGTGCTGCTGATGGCTCAAGGCGTTCCCATGACCTTCGAGCCCTCCGCGCAAGTCTCTACGCTCGAGCCGGGCTCGATGGGCCGCGACGACGGGGGCGCCGCCAAGCCGCAGGAAATCGCTCGTGGTCCCGTCGCGGCGGTCATTCCAATCAAGCATCTGGGAACCAATGGTGGCGGATTCTTCGGTGCCAACTCGGCTCACCCGTATGAGAACCCTGATGCTTGGACGAATTTTCTCTCGTGCGTGAACATCCTCATCTTTCCCTTCGCGCTCGTCGTCATGTTCGGCCGCATGCTGAAGAATCTGCGGCACGCCGCGATTCTGTATGGCACGATGATGCTCATGTTTCTGGTTGTCACCGGATGGGCCATCTATTGGGACACGCTCCAACCCAATCCGGCGTTGACCGCACACGCCGCCATCGCCGATCGCTCGGGCAAACCGTATCAAATCGACGTGCTGGGGGCCGACGGAAAAGTGACCGCGCAGGCGGTTGAAGTCCCGGCTCTCGCCGCTCTGCCCGTCGATCAGGAGTTGGGCAATCTCGAAGGCAAGGAGCTGCGTTTCGGCACTTCGGCCGGCGCGACTTTTTCCGCCGTGACAACCGCGGTCGCCTGTGGCTCCGTGAATTGCATGCACGACAGCTTGAACCCGCTGGCGGGCATTACGCCGATGGCCGGCATGTGGCTCAACTGCATCTTCGGCGGCAAGGGCGTCGGCATCATCAACCTGCTGGTTTACCTGATTGTCGGCGTGTTTCTGGCCGGGCTGATGGTGGGACGCACCCCCGAGTATCTCGGCAAGAAGGTCGAAGCCCGCGAGATGAAGCTGGCGATGCTCGCGCTTTTGATTCATCCGATCATGATCCTGGGGCCGACCGGTTTGTTCGCCGCGCTCGACTGGGGAACAAAAGCAACCAACAATCCGGGCGCTCATGGCTTCTCCGAGATCCTGTACCAGTTCAGCAGTTCCTCGGCGAACAATGGCTCGGGATTCGAGGGGCTGGGCGATACGTGGGGCTTCAACAACCCCGCGCAGAATAATTCGCCTCCGGCTCCCTACAGTCCGCAGTGGGACATCGCGACGGGCCTCGTCATGCTGATCAGCCGCTTGGTTCCGATCATCGCCACGATTGCCCTGGCGGCCAGCCTCGCAACCAAGAAGGCGACGCCGTTTACTGCCGGCACCTTGCGGACCGATACGGTCACCTTCGGATTCGTGCTACTGGGCACGATTCTCCTTGTCGGCGCGCTCCTCTTTCTGCCGGCAGCGGTCCTCGGTCCTGTGGCCGAACACCTCGGCCCGTTACCGTTTGGCGGGTAATAAAATAATGAGTCAGACAATCGAACAGCCACCGTTGGTGGAAGAGCCTTCACCCGAAGATCTCAAGCTCGCCCGTCGGGCCACGCGGAAAAACGGCTTGTTTGCCCCGCATCTGATGCGGGCGGCGCTCAAGCAATCGTTCGTGATGCTCCGCCCGGACATCCAGTGGAAAAACCCTGTGATGTTCGTGGTCGAGGTAGGCACCGCCCTGAGCATCGTGTTCACCGTGGCTCAGGTGCTCGGATACCAGTCTCAGGTGCGGTTCACGTATCTGCTGTCGCTCGACGTGTGGCTTTTTCTCACGGTGCTCTTCGCGAACTTCGCCACGGCGCTCGCCGAAGCACGGGGCAAAGCCCAGGCTGATTCTCTCCGCAAGACGCGGCGGGAGACGCCCGCCTATCGCCTCTGCGACGACGGCACCATCGAAGAGACTGCCTCCACCTCCCTCCGCGCGGGTGATCGGGTCGTCGTCGAAACGGGACAAATCATTCCCGGTGACGGCGAGATCGTCGAAGGCATCGCCTCGGTCGATGAGTCGGCCATCACCGGCGAGTCGGCGCCCGTGGTCCGCGAGGCGGGGGGCGACCGCTCGGGAGTGACCGGCGGTACGCGGGTTCTCTCCGATCGCATCGTCGTGCGGATCACGGCCGGAGCGGGCAGCTCGTTCCTCGATCGCATGATCGCTCTGGTCGAAGGCGCCATCCGCCAGCGCACGCCGAACGAAATCGCCCTCTCGCTGGTCCTCTCCGCCTTTACGCTGATTTTTCTGATCGTCACGGCTGCCCTGTGGCCCATGGCGCGGAACGCCGAGCTGTACATGCAGTCGTATCTCGGGGTCTCTCAGCCTCTGCACAGCCTGGGGACCGACATACCGACGCTGGTCGGCCTGCTGGTGTGCCTGATCCCAACGACCATCGGCGCTCTCTTGGCCGCCATCGGTATCGCCGGTATGGACCGCGCCTTGCGAGCGAACGTGCTCGCCAAGAGCGGCAAGGCCGTCGAAGTGGCCGGCGATATCGACACGTTGCTCTTGGATAAAACGGGCACGATCACCATGGGCAATCGCCGCGCCTCGCAGTTCTTGCCGCTCGGCGATTACACGGCCGCCCAGTTGGGCGAATTGGCCGCCGTCGCCTCGGTCGCCGATCAAACACCCGAAGGAAAAAGCATCGTCGACCTGTACCGCACTCTGGGCATCGATGCGGGCATGAAACTGCGGACGACCGCCGTCGAAGCGCTGGTCCCGTCCGGCTCGCGGTTCATTGAGTTCACGGCCCAAACGCGGATGAGCGGCATCGACCTGCCCGACGGTCGGCAGATCCGCAAAGGCGCGCCAG
>CAYWOV010000588.1:0-3447 GCA_964459965.1 uncultured Planctomycetaceae bacterium
CGACTCCGCCGCCGCCGGCCAGGTGAGCGTTCGCCGCGTTGACGATCGCGTCGACGTCCTCGTCGGTGATGTCGCCTTGCACCAACCGAATGCGGCCCGGCCCAAAGTGAATCAGCATGCGTCGTCTGCGGCCGATTTGGACTGCAGGGCGATCTCCCAGCCGGTGGCCGCCTTGTCGGTCTTGCCCTGTTCGAGCAGCGTGAGAATCTGTGCGACGCCCTTGGCCTTGGCGAGATTGCGCTCGATGTATTGGAACACCTCGAGCGGAACGAATTCCTTGCCGGCCCCGGCTCCCCCCTCGACAAAAGTCCGTTTTTGGTTGAAGACTGCCCAGAAGACCGACCGGGAATGCCGCTTGACCGCATCGCGCACTTTCTCGGCATTGGGGCCCTTGGCCCGATTGCCGTTGATTTGCACGTGTCCCTTTTTCTCGAACAAGACGCCGATGACGTTCCAATCCTTGCTGCCGCTGAACAAACCCATTTCGCCACGCTCCCGCCGTGCCCGCGCACCCTTTACGAACTGGCTGCCGTTACGAATTTCTTTTTACCAGCCGCTTCTGCCGTTTTCCATAAGACACGACAATGGTTCCATCGATCGCATGGAGTGGTATGATCGCTGCGGGCGCGAAGTCGGAGCAGCGTGGTGCAAGTTGTTTCACTCAATGTCGGCCGGCCGCGCGAGGTTCGCTGGCGTGGCCGTCTGGTAACGACCGGCATCTTTAAGGAGCCGGTCGCCGATGTGCGGGCCGTGCGGCCTTTCAATATTGAGGGAGACGGCCAGGCCGACCTGACCGTCCACGGCGGCAAAGACAAGGCCGTCTACGCTTATCCCAGCGAACACTACGATTTTTGGCGAAGCGAGTGGCCACGCGCGGATTATCCCTGGGGCATCTTCGGCGAAAACCTCTCGACAGTGGGACTCTTCGAGGAGACCGTCTGCATTGGCGACGAATACCGGGTGGGGACCGCGCGGCTCGTCGTCACCCAGCCCCGCATGCCCTGTTTCAAATTGGGAATCCGTTTCGGCGATCCACAAATCATCGAGCGCTTCTTACAGAGTCGCCGTCCGGGGATCTATTTTGGCATCGTCGAAGAAGGACAAGTCGGACCCGGCGATCAAATTCAGCTCGTGAGTTCCGATCCGCGACGCGTCAGTGTCCGCGAACTGCTCGAACTGATTCTCGACTCGTCGCCTTCCGAAAGTCGGCTACGGCGCGCCCTCTCCGTGCCGGCCCTCGCCGATGTTTGGCGGACCGAGTTTACCGATCAGCTGGCCTGATCTCGCGGGAATGCGAATCGATTATAAAGTCATTCACGGCAGGCAGTTACGTCGTGCCCGATCGAAATGCTTTAGTTTCGGCTGTAACAAATCCGCTCCCCCTCCGCTTGGCAGAGTGTAAAGACAACGGGACTCGGAAGGGCAGGACCGGGAAAGCCGTTAACCACGTCTGCCAACGCTTCGAGGAGTGAGCCATGTTTCGGAAAATCACGCTGGCCGTCGTGCCGACAGCCGCTTTCGCTTTGATGATCTTCGCCGCCGACAACTCCGCTTCACAGGCTTTTGCCAAGGGCGGACGCGGGAATCAGGGCATGCACAACATGCACAATCACCGCGAGTTCCACAACCGGTATTTTGGCCGGTCCTACGGTTGGGGTTACCCGTACAGCTACGGCTACAACTACGGAACGCCCGTTTGCGAGTGCAGCCCTGTGTACGAGTCCGTTGCTCCGGTGGTTGCCGAAGTTGCGACGCCAGTTTGCACGACCTGCGAGCCCGTTTACAGCGTCAGCTATCCTTCCTATTGGGGTTACGGCCGGTACCGCAAATTCGAGCATTCACACGAATTCCGCGGCGGTCGAGGCGGACGCGGTCGCCGCTAGACGACTCCGCGTTCTCGAAATGACAACTTAACCAATTTCCCGGGAGGACGAGTGTTTCGTCCTCCCGTTTTATTTCGAAGGCCAGCGGACCGGTTGATCGAGTCGAGCATTTTGTTCGTCTTTTGAACGCGCGTTCGCGCCCTTCCAATTTCCTCCGGTCGAGCGAGCCTCTCTTGAAAGTGCCGGGTCATTTGGGAGAATGCTATCAACCTCATCGTGGAGACCCTATCGTGGATCCACTCAATACCGTTGCGGCCGAAGACGATCTCAGATTTCAAAGCGGTCCCTGGACCGGTTTCTTTCTCCAGTGCTGGATGCCCGGCCGGCACAGGATGAAGATGGAACTCAGATTCGATTCCGGCCGATTGCGTGCCAGGGGCGCAGACGTCGTCGGTCCCTTCACATTCCAGGGCGAGTACGATCCGGCCGATGGCAAGTGCCGTTGGACCAAGACGTACCTCGGCAGGCATTCGATTGCTTACAGTGGCATCAATGAAGGGCACGGGATCTGGGGCGTTTGGGAACTGCCGCAACTTGGTGGACTATTCAAAGACCGTGGCGTCTTCCACATTTGGCCGCAGGGAATGGAACCAACTGATGAGGCCAATGCGACCGTGCAAGCCTACGTGGCTCACCTTCGCTCCCGCGGAATGATCAAACTGGTCGGTTTGGCGTTGCTTGCCGGCCTCGCTGTTTGCGCGCCGTTCTTGATCCGATACCTGGCCTCGTTATGGACGGGCATTGGCGTCCAATGAGGAAGGGATGACCAATTGATCGCGGGTCGATGTCGACTTTAGGAACGGCCGACCGTCGGTTCGATGAAGTTTAGATCTTCGTCGTTGCGCGGGCGAAGAAAATCAAAGTCGGCCCCCTCGTGAGCCTGCAAGACGTGATCGATATAGAGCCGCGGAAAACCACGGCGGTGCGGTGAAACCGGCGGACGCCAGGCTTTGAGACGGCGCTCGAGTTCGTGCGGCTCGATCAGCAATTCCAGCCGGCGTCGCGAAACGTCCAGCTCGACGCGGTCGCCGTTTTGGACCACGGCCAGCGGGCCGCCGGCCGCCGCTTCGGGCGAGATGTGGATCACAACGGTCCCGTAGCTCGTCCCGCTCATCCGCGAGTCGCTGATGCGGACCATGTCGGTGACGCCTTGCTGCAAGAGCTTGGTCGGCACGGGAATCATGCCCCATTCCGGAAAACCGGGCACGCCCTTGGGGCCGGCATTTCGCAAGACCAATACGCTCTCGCGATCGACGGGAAGGGCGGGGTCGTTGATCCGCGCGAGCATGTCGTCGTAATTCTCGAAGACGACGGCTCGGCCTTGATGTTTGAGCAGAGCCGGGGTGGCGGCCGATGTCTTGATCACGGCTCCGTGAGGTGCCAGGTTGCCGCGGACGATGGCCAGTGATCCACCGGCCAGGATCGGATCGGTTCGCGGCCGGATCACGTCGCGATCGAACGACTGCGCGCGTTCGAGCGATTCGCCCAGCGAGCGGCCTGTGACCGTGAGGCAATCAACGTTCAGTAGATCGCGGATCTCGGCCAGGAGCGCGGGAAGTCCGCC
>CAYWOV010000589.1:0-3447 GCA_964459965.1 uncultured Planctomycetaceae bacterium
CTTCGTCCGAAGATCTTGCTCCCCCGCGAAGGGAATCGGTGGCCGTTGGCGCTCCGCCGGCACGTCTTGATACACGAATTGGCGCACGTCAAACGCCGCGATCTGCTCCTGCAACTGATCGGCCGGTTGACGACGGCCTTGTACTGGTTTCATCCGTTGGCCTGGTACGGGCTGCGACGAATGCAGCTGGAACGGGAGATTGCTTGCGACGATTACGTCCTCACCGTCGTCGAGCGTCCGTCGGACTACGCGGCCCAATTGGTGGAGTTCGCCCGACGGATGCGGGGGATCATCCATTCCTGGGCCGCGTGCATGGCGAGCGAAAGCACTCTGGAGGAGCGCGTCAAGTCGATGCTTGACCGGCGCCGCTCGCACCGACCGCTCAGCTCGTGGGCGGCACAGTCGCTTCTCGCCACTGCCGTCGGCGGAGCCACGCTCCTTGCGCTCGCGCAGCCGGGAGTCCAGGCCGACGTCAACGATCGTGCCTCGAAACAACCGGATCGCGTGCCGGCAATGTCTCCAGGCCCGACAAAAGATGCAAGTGCCTCGTTGAGCATCGCCGATTCACATCACGCCGCTGATGCAGAAACTTTGAGCAACAGACTGCTGAACGTCACAGGCCGGGTACTTCTGCCGGACGGATCGCCTGCCGCGAATGCGTTTGTCTCCGCCGCCGGCAACGACGAGGAGTTTGGCACAGCCGTGCGCACTAACGCAGAGGGGCGCTTCCGATTGAACCACGCGTTTGAGACCGATTGTGCGATCCACGTCCGCACGTCCGACTGGCGGCTCCAGGCTACGCTTGCCATCGACTGGGCGCTCGAGCAGCAGGTCGAAATGAAATTGTCGCCGGCGCGCGAGAAGCGCGTCATGGTGAAATCGGGAGGGAAGGCGGTGGATGGGGCGCGCGTCGTCGCAACTGGGGCAAATGGCGCAGCCTTTTCGGTCAAGCAAACCAGCGGTTGGGACGGGATGGCGACGCTCTGGTTGCCGGCGACCGACCGTTTACGAATTGACGCCTGGCACCCGCGGCTCGGCATCGCTGAAGCGAGCTTCCCCGGGAAAAATCAGAACGATGGACCGGCGGAAGTCGTCGAATTGGCACTCCTTCCGCCCAACCCGCATACGATCCGTGTGGTCGATCAAGAGCGAAAGCCCGTCGGCAATTTGCGAATTTCGATTCAAGGCAGTGCTCGGTCACGCAAATGGTTCTCGACAAAAAGTATCGACGAGGCGGCGGTGCAGACTGACTCGCGAGGGCAAGTGACCGTCCCTTGGATTCCCGCGGACGTTGACCACGTCGGCCTCGCTCATCTCGACCGTCACTGGAAGGTCGATGGTGCTGAAACGTCGTACGACGGGGATCACGCAATTTCGACCGTCCAAATCCGACGATTGCGCCCTGTGACCGGCCGACTGGTCATGCCCCCGGGCGCCAATCCCGAGGGAATCCTGGTGACCGGCGCCGGGTACGGCATGCGTGCTTGGGGGCACAGAATCGGCGCCCGCGTTCGGCGGGACGGAACGTTCACGTTTCTTGCCGCGTCCGATCACGGTTATTGGATGGGATTCTCCGATCCGAAATGGGCCGCCGATTATTGGACCGGCGTCGTTCTGACGAATGACGCCGCGGAGCCGGCCAAGATCGCGCTGAACGTCTCCCCGGCCATTCCGCTGACTGTCCATGTCACCCAAGGCCCGAAGGCCGAGCCGTGGGCACGTCTCTTCATCAACGCCACAAAACCGCTCGAATTCAAGTGGACCGATTCACACGGCGAAACGCAGCGCATGAACGGCGGCGCCGACAGCCGTCGCACGACCGACGCCCACGGAATGGCTCATTTCGGCGTCGGCCGTGGCACCTATCAGCTCGTCTTTTGGTCGGACAATCGGCGGGAAGAACGGACGGTCGACGTCATTTCAAATCAGCCGGTGTCGATCACATTCAATCTGCCGTCATCGAACAATTTCCATCGCTCCTTGTTCGAGAAGCGCGAAGTCGCCGGCCGAATGACGCACCGGCACAAACCACGCCTTCCGACGCCCACGACCACGCTGCGAGCCTTTTCGTTGGGAGCGGCGCGCTTTCCCGCAAAGGTCCAAATGTTGCCCGACGGTCGGTTCACTGCCGCCGCCGAATCCGCGCACGTGTACGTCTTTGGCAGCGATGCGAAAGCGGGCGTGAACGCGTTCGGTTACCTGGCCCCGGACGACTCCCTGTCCGACGTCGTTCTTGACTTCGTACCAAGCGCGATCTACGGCGGACAGGTCGTGGATGAGAAAGGAAGCCCTGTCGTCGGTTGCAGCGTGCGATTGGTCCCCGAGGAAGTTGACGGCCGGTATTCACTGGCATTCGACTTCGCCCTGGATGAAACAAAGGTCGACGATCGGGGCCGGTTCAAGTTTGACCAAGCCCCGGCCAACGTCCCCATGCGGGCGCTCATCGTGGGATTGCCTAAGAAAGTGGCACCAGAGGGTGTGTCTGTTGCTGACTTCAAATTCCAGCTTTCTCCCGGCGAAGTGCGCCGCGGCGAGCTCCTTGAGGTGGAGATCAAGCGTTCGCGGGCCGCGACACCTGCCGCCAAAATTGCGCCCAAAAAGTCAGCGGCCGATCGGTTGGTCCGTTTGATTCGCGACGCCCGTCTGTCCAGCACGCGCGTGCTCGTCGTTGCCAAGGGAGACTCAAGCGCTGCGCTGCACAACGTTTGGGGAAAGCTGTTGGACGACGGAGAACTCCGGGAACTCCTGCGCTATCTGCCGTTGCTGGTTTCCTCCGAGGACCTGCAAGCCGAGGCCAATCTCTTCACCCGTCTCAAATTGCAGCCGCCGAAAGCAGGGGAAATTCTGTTGGACGTGCTGGACGGCGACGGCCGCCAGACCGGTGCGCTCTTGCTGCCCGTCGGCGACGTGTCGTCCACGGTCAAGCAGGGCGTGGAATTCTTGAAGCAGCACGCTCCGGCCAGGCGCGATGCCCGCAAACTCCTGTCCGCCGCACGGGAAGAAGCGCGCGAAACAGGCCGCTGCGTGTGGGTCATCGAAGGGGAAACGCGCTGCGGTCCCTGTTTTCGATGGGCCCGTTGGTTGGACGATCACCATGCGGTGCTCGAGCAAGACAACGTTTTCGTCAAACTGCTCGTAGGCTGCGACGACAATGCGACAGACGTGGTGGAGAAATTGAAGGGGCGCAAGGGAGGCGGCATTCCCTGGTATGCGATTACCGATGCAAATGGCAACGTGCTTGCGACCAGCGATGGCCCGGGCGGCAATATCGGTTTTCCCTCGACGCAACGCGACAAGGACCATTTCCGCCAGATGCTCCAGCGCACGGCGAAGAAACTCACCGCCGCCGACGTGGATCGCCTCATCAAGTCTCTTGGTGACTAAATCCCGAAAACTCACACGGAATCGCGGATTTCTGGAAAACGACCCGATTCCAGCGAGGGTTGA
>CAYWOV010000590.1:0-3444 GCA_964459965.1 uncultured Planctomycetaceae bacterium
CATGGGTAATGAAATAATGCGTGACCGCCAACACGACGGTGGCCAGCGCGATCATGAAAGCCGTCCACTCCAAGAGCACGTAGATGATGGCGCCGCGGTTCACTTGGGGCGCGACAGGGGGCACCTCGAACCCGGGCTCGGTCACTTCTTGCACGACCGCTGGGGCGGCCGCAGCTGAGAAGCGAATACCCAGTCCGTTGAGGATGATCGGAAGGAACGCCAACCCGATCACAACGGCCACCATGTTTTTGGGAAGCATGGTGTGGCTGAGATCACCGGGCAGAGCGCTCGGGATCGACGCGAATTCGGGTTGTGCCATGATTGATCAGGTCGGCAGAATCATATCCGCCCGCCAGTATCGGGCAAGGTCCCGGATTAGCTTCAGAAACTTATCAATGTCGACAGGTTTCGTCATGTAGCTTTCCACTTGCAGAAGCTGTGTCTGCGCAACGTCCTCCTCATCCGTGGAGCTGGTCAGCACAACGACCGGGATGCTTCTGAGGTCTTCGTCCGACTTGATCTCGGCCAACAGTTCTCGCCCGTCTTTTTTGGGCAGCGTCAGATCCAGCAAAATCAGGTCCGGCCGCGGGGCGCGAGTGAACCGACCGCGGCGGTACACGAATTCGGCGGCTTCCGAGCCGTCCGTCAGCCATGTGAGACGGTGGGGCACGGGAGCCCTCTTGAGAGCGCCGATCGCCAGGCGGGCCGCAGTCAAACTATCTTCAACCAGCAGGATCTCCATCGGCCGTCCGACGGTTTCTCCGCTCATGGTTTCTCCTTTGTCGGCCCGTCTTTCACGTTTTCCTTCTCTTCCTCGTTCGCTTGCGTCTTGGAAAGTCCGAACACGGTGCGTTCCACTTTTTCTCCCTGCAGGCGGGCCCGAGCGTATTTGACTTGCTGTTGCAGCTCTTGGTTGTCGCCGTACAGGGTAATGACTCCATTCCAAATGTTGTGCGCCTCGAGCGGTTGTCCCTTCGTATCCAATTCATCGGCCCGCTTGAGGTTGTCGTTAACCAGCGAAGCAACGTCTCCCTGCTGGCTTCCCGATTCCTCGATCTCGTGAACCTTGTTGAGAGCCAAGTTGAGGAACGGGCGGTCCGCTTCGCGATCCTTCAACAGAACCGCCATGCTGCGAAACTTTTGCAGAGCCGTAATCCTGTCCTTGAATTGTACGAACCTCATGGCGTTGATATAGAGTCCCTCGCCGTCCGTCTTGGGTTCTCGATTGAGCCGCATGTCGACCATGGCCTGCCGGTCGGCAAGGTCCATGTCGATCTGATCGATATAGTCTTGAGCCTGCGCCGCGTGTGGTCCCTTCAAGAGTTTATCGAGGTACTTTTCGCGAGCCTTGGCCCAGTCGCTGTGATCCTTTGACTCCATCAGTTTCTGAGCTTGTGCGAAGAGCGCATCGTCGCTGAGCGGCCATGAGAGCCACGCGATGAGTCCCGCCACGGCGGCCAGGCAAGTGCCAAGAAACCAGGCCCGTTCGTAAATCGGGCCCTTCTTTTTCTTCTTCTTTTTCTTTTTTCCGGTGAGGGCCTGTCGCAGCGCGGCATCATCTTTAACCGTGGCTCCGTTGCCGCCTCCGGCGACCGTTTGCTGTGCAACGCTCCGCGCGGCCGTCACTTTTTCGACAACCTCGTCGAGGCCAACTTGGAGCGCCAGCGCATCGTAGTATCGCTCTTCCGGATCCTTTTCGAGCAGTTTAAGGACGAGGCTTTCGAGAAAGACGGGGCAATCGAGCGCCTGCTCCGTGACCCGGGGCGGCTCCTGCTCCAGGTGAGCGAACAACATTTCGGCCGCCGTCGGAGCCACGAACGGAGGCTTGCCCGTCAGCATCTCGAACATGACGCAACCAAGCGCGTACAAGTCGGTCTTGCGCGAAACGGGAGGTTTGCCGGAGATTTGCTCGGGCGCCATGTAGGCATAGGTTCCCACTGTTCGCCCCGCTGCGGTCAACGCGGTCGCCTGGGTATCGCGGGCGATTCCAAAGTCACCCAACTTGAGGCGGCCGTCCTTCCCCAGAAAGAGGTTGGCCGGTTTGAGGTCGCGATGAATGATGCCGTGATTGTGGGCGTACTCGAGTGCCAAGGCGATTTGTCGGGAACTGTCGATCGTCTGTTCCCAGGACAGGCGCTGCTTTTTCTTCAACAGATCCTCCATGCTGCCGCCGTCCATGAACTCCATTGCATAAAAGTGTTGCGTCTTGTCCTTGCCGCCACCGTAGTAGCGGACAATGTTGTCGTGGCGAAGCTTGCTCAGGATCGCCATTTCGCGGAGAAAACGGCGCACCAGCTTTTGGTTGGAGCACATCTCCGGCGGCAGCACCTTGACGGCCATTTTACGGCCGTTTTTCAGGTACCTCGCCAAATAGACGACACCCATTCCGCCGACGCCGAGCTTTCGTTCCAGCTCGAAGGGTCCGACGCGGCGTTTGGGTTCGCTCTGTGCTTCGATGTTTTCGTTCCGCTTATCGCTCAAGCGGTCCCTCGATTGCGTAGCGTGGCCATCGGCTCCGATCGGTGCCGAGCTGCCCGCCACACACCTGTTTGCGGCGATGAGCCCACCACCCAAGACGCCTTGCCACTTTTTCTGAGTAAATGGTCCCCACGTTCAATTCTGGTCGATCCCTAGAGCCAGATCAACATCGGCCCTGCACTGCCGCGCTTCCCGTTCTTGTTGTCATGCTCTACGATGAGCGGACCGATTCCGACGATCCGCCGAAGGGAGCGCGTAAGAGGTTCTGAAGCCGTGGCAATTTATATCTTCTGCCCGTCGTGCAAGGGCTCGTTCAAAGTCCGCGACGAGTACGCCGGCAAGCAAGGGGTCTGCCCAAAATGTGGGCATGTGATCCGCATCGCCAGCGGCACGTCGGAGACTCAACGGGGAGTCCCGCGCCCGGCCAATCGCATGCAGAAAGAAGAGGCCCGGCGGTTGGGAATCGAATTCGACGAGCGGATTACTTACGTCGACCTCAAGAAAAAGATCGAAGCCGCCCAAGCCGCCAAGCCGACCGACGACGGTCCTCAAGGGCCTGCTTGACCAGATCCCCGGCCGCACAAATCTCGCCGTTTTCGAGGCCAGCCCTCTCAAGAGCTAACCATTTCGTACTTGCCTCGCGCGCGAACCCTTTCACGGACGCGGCCGCGCGCCATCACCCCGCACCCGGCTCAAATTGAAACCGTGGCGTGACGTCGCCTGTTGGGACACGCTCAGAGCACATCGGTTCAAACTATGTGCAGGGCTTCATGCGAGCTCGTGACGATGAGGTAAATTTTGACGCCTCCCGATTGGAAAGCCGCTGACCGATCCCATGAGTAATTTGCTACCAAGCTTTCCTAATTGTTTCATGACGTCGATTTCGGCGAAATCTTCATCATCGTCCGCAATTTCGGAAACTTGGAAATAAGTGCGATTACCGATACTACCGGCGACAACACGATC
>CAYWOV010000591.1:0-3437 GCA_964459965.1 uncultured Planctomycetaceae bacterium
AACTGGTGGATCGCCCGGAAGGCCAAAGCCGCGGGGATTCCCGTCTTCTACTATTTGCCGCCGCAGCTTTGGGGCTGGGCGCCCTGGCGCATCAAGCGCATGCGGAAATTCGTCGACCACATCCTGTGCGGCCTGCCTTTCGAGCCGAAGTGGTACGCCGATCGGGGGCTCGAGGCCGAATACGTCGGACATCCCTTCTTTGACGACGTGGCCGAGAGCCGACTCGATGAGTCGTTCTGTCGCCGAGCTCACACCGATTTCAAACGAATCGTGGGCATTCTGCCCGGTTCGCGCAATCACGAGGTCGAAGCGAATTTCCCGCTGCAGATCGACCTGATGGAGCAGGTGGCCGCCCGGCACCCCGAAGTGCAGTTTCTGGTTGCCTGTTACAAGGAACGACAGCTCGAACGTTGCCGCCACTTACTGGCCGCACGCCCTCGGCCGCTGCCGGTCGAGCTGTTTGTCGGGCGCACTCCCGAGATCATCGAAGCCTCCGACTGTTGCGTGATGGTTTCAGGTTCGGTGAGCCTCGAGATGCTCGCGCGGGCCAAGCCGGCGGTGGTTCATTATCGCGTCAGTCCACTCACGTACGCGCTGGTGCGACCGTTAGTCAGCGTCAAATCGATCACGCTGCCCAACCTGATTGCCGGCCGCAAGCTGCTGCCGGAATGGCTCGTCGTGCTGCGTCCCGATCGCACCGTGCGAGAGATGGCCGCGGTTGTCAACGAGTGGATTGCCAGTCCGTTCAAGCTCGCACAGGTCGCGCGTGACCTCCGCCAGCTGCGTCAGGAGATCGGCCAGCCGGGAGCGACGGGCCGCACCGCTGACCGCATCCTCGGACATCTGGCTCCTCTGGACCGCGCGCAGGCCGCGTAAGCAATCGGTGAATTGGTTGCGTCGCTGCCCGTTGCCGACTTCGCTAGAATCGCTGCACTCTGAGAAAGCAGCGGGAGAAGGCGATGGCTGAGCAGCGGGTGCGGATCGGAATCGTCGGCGCAGGCAAAAATACGCGCGAGCGGCATGTGCCCGGCTTCCGCAGTCTTCCGGATGTCGAGCTTTTCGGGGTTGCCAATAGCACACCCGAGTCCACGGCCCGAGCGGCGAAGGAACTCGGCATCGCGAGGACTTTTCCGAGCTGGCATGAGCTGCTCGCCGATCCGCAGATCGACGCCGTCTGCATCGGCACCTGGCCCAATCTCCATTGCGAGATCACCTGCGCGGCGCTGGCGGCCGGGAAACATGTCCTCACAGAAGCCCGGATGGCGCGCAACGCCGAGGAATCGCACCGGATGTTGCAGGCCGCGCATCAGTATCCCGACCTGGTCAAGCAGATCGTCCCCAGCCCCTTAGGGCTCGTGCAGAACGATCACGTCCGCGAAATGATCGACGACGGATTTCTGGGCGAGATCCGCGAGGTGGTGGTGATTGGCGCCAACGACGTCTTCGCAAATCCCGAGGCTCCCCTGCACTGGCGCCAGGAGACCCAAAAGAGCGGCTTCAACGTGCTGTCGTTGGGGATCCTGCACGAAACGGTTCTCCGCTGGGCTCCGGCTCCCGTCAGCGTGTTCGCAGAGGCCCAAACCTTCGGCCGGTCGCGGCCGACGGGCGACGGCTCTGGTCGCCGCGGGGAGGTCACCGTCCCCGACAGCGTGCAGGTATTGACGGACTTGGAAAACGGCGGACGCGGTCTGTACCACATCAGTGGCGTCTGTCGCTTCGGGCCCGGCAACCAAATTCACCTGTACGGCAGCGAAGGGACCCTGCGGTACGAGACTACACCGGTCGAGCGACTCTTGACGGGTCGAGCGGCCGAGAAGCAGCTACTGGATTTTGAAGTGCCGGCCGAGAAGCGCGGCGGATGGCGGGTTGAGGCCGAATTTATCGGAGCCATTCGCGGCTATGAGAAGGTGCGGCTCACCGATTTCGCCACGGGTGTGAAGTACATGGAATTTACCGAGGCTGTGGCGCGCAGCGCCGCGTCGCAAACGCGCGTCGAGTTGCCGTTGGCGGAGTATGCGCACCTTGTCCATCGGTGAGCGATGGGTGGCATTGGACTTCGGCGAGCTCATTCGAGTCGCCGTCTGCCCGCCAGTGGTTTTCTTATGCCGAGGCAGACACTGGCGGGCGAGCTGATCTATGTGCCCAACGAGTGCAAATAGTCCCGCGCTTCTTGACGGCCAAAGAACGCTGCGCCACCCTCGGCAGTCGAATGGTAGAGATCCTCTTTGATGGATGGATCCGCGCCGCGCTCGATAAGGAGTTTGAGGACAGGCAGTTGTCCGGACTGGGCCGCCATGTGGAGAGCCGTGACTCCCTGCCCGTGCGTGAGTCCGCCAAAGGTCGCTTTCTGATTGATGCTCGCGCCGTGGTCCAACAGCCATGCGACGGTTTCGACACAATTGCAGGCCGCAGCCCAGATCAGAGGCGTGCCTCGATAGGGATCGGCATTCAGGCGCGCACCCGCCTTGACGAGCTGTTCGAGGACGAGCAAGCGGTTGCTCTTGCAGGCCCACACCAGTGCTTCATCGAGAACCTCCTGCGGCTCTGTCGAAGGCTGCCAGTCCGGGAAACCGCTATGCGGACGGTAGAAGCCTCTTGCGGCGCAAGCTTCAGGAGTCAGAGCTCCGTCGGATTGGATGCATGCATCCACCAACTCTGGAATGCCAAGCCCGGCTGCAACGCGGAGATTGTTTGGAGCAACCGAATGGCGACCTAGCAAATCGGCCACCGCACGATGCCCCCAAAACAGCGCGGCAATCAGCGGAGTGCCACCCGCACCGTGTGCTTCCGCGTCCAGGGCCGCGCCTTTTTCCACCAGCAACGATGCAATTTCCGGTTGGTTGGAGTATGCGGCCGCATGGAGCGGCGTCCAACCCCGGTCGTTGGCCTCGTTGACATCGGCGCCGGCGGCCAGCAAAGTCGCAATCGGAGACAGCCCGCCGTTCCAATCCGCCTTGCCGGCGAAGCTGACAGCGAGATTCAGTAGCGTGTTCCCATTTGTCCCGCGCTCGTTGGCCAAGCGAGGATTCGTGCGGAGCAGAGCTTCGAAGGCAGCCGCGTTGCCCGACTTTAGCGCGACGAAGACAGCCATGAACGGTTCCGTCGCCGCTGTCGCGGGGTTCGCCGCGAGGAGATTCACACGCCTGGTCAGGTCGTCCCAGGTCTCGAAGCCGTGCTCCCTTGCGTAAACCAATCGGGCATCCTCCTCCGTGAAGGGAGCTTGGCGAATTTCTTCGTCGCTCCAATCGGAGAAACGCGGGTGCCATTCTCGAATTTGCTCCAGCGCTGCCGGACCGGCCGAAGACCGCGTTCGAAGCAAACCATGGACGCGGTCTGTAATCCAGGCAACATCCGCGACGAACAATCGTGTGGGCCGCGCGCCCGAAGACGGCTCGGCGTAGGCCTTGAGCTTGGGCCAACTGGCGAACCCTTGTTCA
>CAYWOV010000592.1:0-3433 GCA_964459965.1 uncultured Planctomycetaceae bacterium
GGACGAGCGTCCCGAGAAACCAGGCCCACCCCACAAACAAATACGGATTTTTGCGCGCTCGCAGGACGATAACCGCGCTCGCTGCCAGCAAAAGCGCGGCAGAGGCCCCGACGGTCCCCCAAGGAATGCTTGTCCCCGGATGCGGATAATAGACCGCCAGGTTGAAGGGGAGCAGAGTTTGCCGCAGGTAAGTCGCGTAGACGGCAATCGCGTTCATGCAGCGAGCTAAAAGCGGCAACGACGACAATGAAGCAACCGTGTGGCCGCTTTTTTGGGCGATGACTGCGATCACTGAAAAGGCGACGGAGACCGCCAGGAAAGGAATCTTCTCGGCGACCACTCGTCGCTGCGACGATCGCTCCGCGAAGCGGTCGAATGGCCAGTAATCGAGCAGCAGGAAAACAAACGGCAACGTCACCAAAGTCTGTTTCGAGAGGAGGCTGGCGATGAAGCACACGAAGCAAACCGCGAGGCTCCGCGCACTGCGATTCTTGACATACCTCACATATGCCAAGAGCGAAAGCAGTCCGAAAAGCGTGCTCAGCACGTCTTTTCGCTCCGTAATCCACGCGACCGACTCCACATGCAGCGGATGCAGCGAGAATAGGGCAGCGACGCACGCGCTGCGTAATTGTCGCCCCGTCGCCCAAGCAAGAAACACAAAGAGCAGCACCGTGTTGGCGACGTGCAGGACAACGTTCGTGAAGTGATACGCGCCGGCATGAAAGCCGAAGACGGTGGTATCGAGCATCAGCGACAGCCAGGTCAACGGAATCCAGTTGCCATCATGGAATGCTGCGAAGCTCCAGGTGACATCGCGAATCGTCAAACCACCCTGGACATGCAAGTTGTCGCTGACATAGACCGGATCGTCGAGGGCAATGAACTCAAAATCGCCGACCTGCCAATAGACAACCAGAACCGCAATCGCGAGCCCGGCCGCCAAAACGAGCGGTCTCTGCCATCCGTGAATTTGATTCGGCCCGGCGTCCTGCAGAGGCAGTGCACCGGATCCGGACTTTTGTGTGAACTCGGCCACTTGCGGCTTTGACGAAGACGAGCGATGTCGGCGTCGCCGCGGAGCAGGATCCGCACTCATCGCCCACCGCCGGAGCCGCGCTGCATCGACAGTGTCCGCTCCAATTCGCGGCGAGCGTCCGCATCGGCAGGCGAAACGCGCAACAAATAACGAAATTGCCCAATCGCCTCGTCCAGTCGCCCCTGGGCGCGGAGGGCCAGCCCGATGTTGTAGTGGCAGATCAACAAGCTCGGGTCGAGTTGCAGGGCGCGCTGGTTGTATGCGATCGAGCCCGCAAAGTCGCCCATCTCGCCGGAAAACGCTCCCAGGTTCTCGTACGTACTTACGTGATCGCGGTCGATTTCGATGGCCCGCAGGAAATGCTGTTTCGCCTGCTGATACTCGTGCCGCTTCCAAAGGAGCAGACCGAGATTGTTGTGGGCCCGTGCATCCCAATCGTCAAGTGCGAGGGCAGCATGGTATTGCTCGATGGCCGCATCGATTCGTGCAAGTTTCTCCAACCCGACCGCCAAATTGAAATGCGATTCGGCGTCTTTGGGCGCGAGCTTCACGGCCATTTCCAAGAGCGCAAGGCCCTCGGCCGCCTGTCCGCGTGCACCGAGCGTGCTCCCTAGCGCGCTGGCCGCAACCGGATTGTTCTCATCGCAGTCGCGCGCGTGTCGAAAGAGGGAAACGCTGTCGTGCCAATAACCAGCTTGGATGAACGCCGCACCCGCCAGCGCGGCAAGCACGGCCACCGCGGTCGTCGCCAAGGCGCGCGTGCGTAGGGCGCTGTTCGGAACGAGTTCGGCACACAGCCAGACGATTGTCAGGAACAAACCGATCAGCGGGAAATAGGTGTAACGGTCGGCCATCTGCTGTCTGCCGACTTGCACGATGCCGATCATGGGCACCAGCGTCCCGAGAAACCAAGTCCAGCCGACGAACAAATACGGATAACGCCGCACCCAAACCAGCGCTGCCGTGCTGATCGCCGCCAACAAAAGAGCGGCGCCAGCGAGGGCCGCCCAAAAGTGGCGCTCAGCAGGATAGGGATAGAACACCGCCAGGCCATACGGAACCAAAGTCTTGAGGAAGTACTCGGCATAAACGACAAGCGCATTCATGCATCGTGTACCCAGTGGAAAATCTTTGAGCGATGCGACATTGTGGCCGCTTTTTTGAGCGACGATGGTAATCGCCGAAAAAGCGCCGGAAATGGCCAAGAGCGGGATCTTTTCGACGAGGACCCGTGTCCGCGAAGATTGCTCTGAAAATCGGCCAAGGGGCCAGAAATCCAGGAGTAGAAAAACAAATGGCAACGTTACCAAGGTTTGCTTCGACAGCAGGCTCGCGACAAAGCAAACCAAACACGCCGCGAAGCTCCACGATTTTCGACGCTTCACATAGCTGACGTACGTCAAAAGCGCCAGTAATCCGAACAGAGTGCTCAGGACATCCTTGCGCTCGGTGATCCAGGAAACGGACTCAACGTGCAGCGGATGCAGCGCGAACAACGCCGCGACACACGCACTGCGCATTTGGTCGCCGGTCGCCGACGCAAGGAACCAAAAAAGCAACAACGCATTCGCGACGTG
Organism: uncultured Planctomycetaceae bacterium; assembly: GCA_964459965.1. Classification (GTDB taxonomy): domain Bacteria; phylum Planctomycetota; class Planctomycetia; order Planctomycetales; family Planctomycetaceae; genus DASPSM01. The sequence continues at coordinate 2,617 of CAYWOV010000592.1, forward strand.
CAGGAGGACGTTCGTGCTGTGATATCCCGCCGCTTGAAAGCCAAACAGGCTCGTGTCGAGCATCAGCGACAGCCATGTGAACGGTATCCAGTTGCCGTCGCGGAAGGTCGTGAAACTCCACTCGACGTTTGGCAAGCTGAGTCCGCCTCGCACGTGAGGGTTCTCGCTGACGTAGGTGGGATCGTCGATCAGGACAAATCCGAACCGCCACGCCTGTGCGTAGACCAATAACGTTGCCGCGACTAAGGCTGCCGAAAGCAAGAGAGGGAGTCGCAGTCGGTGGGTTCCAGGTTCCAAGGCCGCTGAAGGCGGAGCCGCCGGCACTTCCAAACTGCGCTCACTCGCCGAGCGGGAACGCGAACGGCGCTTCTGTGACTGCATCTCTGTATTGTGGCGCGTGGGCGGAGGACAGGGCAACCGGATATTCCAGGTAGACAACCTGTCAGGTGCGGATTGTCGGCCCGCCCGTTCCCGTCGTCTCAGTCGCGGGCATGGATGCGGTTGGCCAGGCGGTCGAGCAGGGCGACGAGGTCGCAGCCTGTCCGATCGTGGACAGTCAGCGCCGTCACCAAGACCTGCATGCTGGTGAGGCCTGTCCGTTCGGGCAAGTCCTCAATTGCCGCCTCAACGCCGATTCCCATCCGCATTCGCTGCACGGCTGGTCCGATTGCCTCACCCAGGGGAGCTGGTGTGTCGGCGGCCGTCAATTCCAGTCCGTGTGCGAGCCCGCGCCCTTCGCGGGCGGCGCCCGCCAGCCCTGCCACGAATACGGGCATTTGCCCTTCCATCTTCCGCTGCCGGCGCGCACCGGCCATGC
>CAYWOV010000593.1:0-3432 GCA_964459965.1 uncultured Planctomycetaceae bacterium
CAGCTTGAATTCGCCAACCCTCTCAAACTCGACCGTCCGATTATTGAATGCTCGTACGGGGACCTCGCCCGCTCGCAACAGCCCGTCCTCGATCAACCACTCCGGGCTGATAAACAGTTCGTTGAGGGCAAAGGTCGAGAATGGCTCATAAGGAGAGTTACCCCGACCCGGCGGCCCCAATGGCAGGAATTGCCAACAACCAATTGCAGCGGCCGCGAGCTGCTCGATCCAAGTCAGCGCAGCGGGGCCGAAATCGCCGATGCCCCAGGGCGATGGCAGGGAGCTGACGTGCAGCAGAATGCCCCCTCCGCGCGAACCGGGCGCGAACACGGAACCCATCATGCCCGTGGCATCGTTGGCGGCGATTGCCTTTCCATTAGCCCTCTCCTAGTTTTTCGCCGCCGCTCACGGGGTTTACGCGTCCGCGTTCACATCCGCGCGCTTACGCCCGCAAATGCCGGCCGATCGAGTCGGGAAGCGAACTTCGTAATACGTCGCAGACCTGGCGACCGAGTTTCTCCATTGCCGTAGAAGTCGCCGGCTCAGGATGCATCGATCCAGCCAATGCGTGGCCGATCAAAACGCCAATTGCCGCACCCGCGCCGAAGGCAACCAATGTTGCGGTCAGCGGATTCTCCGCCATCATCTCTCGAGAAGACGTGTAAGCCTCTTCCAAAGTGGACGAGATTTCGTTGCGCCGATTTTGCATCGAGTTCATGACTCTTCCTTTGTTGGTTCAATCCTTGTCGGGAAAGCTTCCGCTCAAGATTCGCAAGCTGAGTCGGAAGGATGCCAATCGGAGTGCAAGCATTATGCCAATATGCAGGCGGGTCCTTCAAAGGCCGCAAGCGACTGCGGGTTGATCGTTTCCCAACCACTCTGTCTTCGGCCGCATCGAACATTGGCCCGCGTGTCACCGATCACCCTGGCGAATTCGCGTCGACGAGAAAACGGCACCGCGTTTGCTTAATTCGCTTCCAGCCTCTTTCTGAAGGAGAATCAGCATGATCGGTTGGGCTCTCACATTTCTGGTAATCGCCATAATCGCGGCGATTTTGGGTTTTTCTGGAGTCGCTGGAACAGCGGCGTGGGCTGCGCAGGTTTGCGTAGTTGTATTCCTGGTGCTGTTTGTGATCAGCCTCATCGCGGGCCGGCGAACGCCGGTCGCTTAAGAACACGATCGGGTTCCGCGGCGACCGCGGGCGAAAAGCTCCGGTCGCCAAGAAATCCTCGAACGCGTAATAACTCGCGGGACTTCAGCAAGAACCAAGGCCGCAAATTCGCGAAACTTTGAGAACGCGCGGCCCGCTCAATCGCCATGCGAGGCGATCGGTCAAGATTTCACCGCTTGGAGTCCGGCCAGCAGATTCATCAGGGCCCGAGGTTCAACCGGCTTCACCAGATGTCCGTCAAATTGGGCTTCCGCCGATTTTTGTCGGTCGTCTTCCTGGCCCCAACCAGTCACCGCAACAATGATCATGTCGTTTCCCGCCGGCTGTTCCCGCAGGCGGCGGCAAACGTCGTACCCGGACAATTTGGGCATGCCAATGTCGAGCAGGACGATTTCAGGCCGATACGAGGCCGCCTTTTCGAGTGCCTCCTGGCCGTCATGTGCGACCTCTGTCTCATGTCCCAAAATCTTCAGCAGCATCGCGAGGCTGGACGCGGCATCTTTGTTGTCGTCGGCGACCAAGATGCGGCGACGGGCAAGCGTGGGGAAAGGTTCCTCCTCGCGATTGGCCGGCTCTTTCTCTTGCGGCGCCTCACATGCGATCGGCTGCCGCACGATAAATTCGCTGCCTTGTCCATGTCCGGCACTTCGTGCCTCGACAGTCCCCCCGTGCATTTCGACGAGACATTTCACGATCGTCAAACCGATGCCGAGCCCGCCGTGCGCCCGTTCCAATGATCGGTCGACTTGCGCGAACATGTCGAAGATCTCGGCAAGTTTCGCGGGCGGGATGCCGATGCCGTTGTCCTTAATGGACACGGCGACGTTCGCTCCTTCCCGCTTCACGCAGAGCTCGATGCGACCGCCGGGCTCAGTATATTTGGCCGCGTTATTGAGCAGATTCGCGAACACCTGCGACATGCGCATTGCGTCGGCTTCGACGAAAACCGGCTCGTGCGGCAAGTTCAGTCGAAGCTTCTGGCCGACCTGATCGAAAAGCGGCTTGCTGGTTTCAACGGCGCTTCGGACAATCGTCGCCAGATCGACGCGCTCCTTGCGAAGTTCGATCGTCCCGCGCGTGATCCGCGAGACGTCGAGCAAGTCGTCCACGAGTCGGATCATTTGCCCCAACTGACGCTCCATGGTGCACCGTGCCAGGTGCACCGCTTGCTGGTCGTCGCCGGCGACACGGATAATTTCCAAGGCATTGCGGATGGGCGCCAGCGGGTTGCGTAATTCATGGGCCAGGGTGGCGAGGAATTCGTCCTTACGCCGATCCGCCTCCTTGAGGACCTGTTCGGCCCGGCGTCTTTCGGTCACATCGCGAAAGATCATGACGACGCCGACAAGAGCGCCGTGCTTATCACGAATCGGCGCCGCGCTATCGTCGATTGGACGCTCGGCTCCGTTCCGGGCGATCAAAATCGTGTGATTTGCCAGACCGACGACAAGGCCTTCCGTGAGAACCCGTTTCACCGGATTTTCGACTGCCGCCCCGGTCTTTTCGTTGATGATCTTGAAGACCGATTCAATCGATTGGCCTCGCGCCTCTTTCAGCGTCCAACTCGTCAACGATTCGGCCACCCCATTCAAATAATTGATCAGGCCTTGGGCATCGGTGGTAATCACCGCGTCGCCAATGCTGGCAAGAGTCACGCGCAGCCGCTCGGCTTGCTCTTGCTCGGCAAGTTCGGCTCTTCGGCGTTCGGCGATCTCCTGCTTCAGCAGACGTTGGCGCTGCTCGATCCGTCGCGAGGCCCGATGCAAGCCCTCGCAGAGCAGGCTGATCGCCACGCCGGACGCCATGTAAGCCAGGAGCGGGACGAGATCCGTGGGATCGGCGACGCGAAAGGTGTAGTAGGGCTTGGTGAAGAAAAAAATCGCCGCCGCGACGCTCAATACGGTCGCCACAAGACCGGATTTCCAGCCGCCCACCATTGCCGCGAACAGGACGGCGAACATGAAGGCCAGCGACGCAAGCAAGATTTCCAAGGCACCATGCGTGACGGCTCTCACCGCCATCATGACCCCAGTACCCGCCACCGCAATGACGTAACCCCAGGCAGCCGAACGGCGCAAAAGCATAACGGATCGCCCATCCCCAGTTTGCTCGAGGCAGACTCCGGCGGATATCGCTCATCCTAAACGGCCACCGCGACAGTGTCGAATCTGCAAGGCGGAATATCCGAGTCATTTCGAACGGTAAAGAAAGGTTTATACGGACTGGCTGTCCCGTACCGATTACCACCCCCGAAAGGCTT
>CAYWOV010000594.1:0-3430 GCA_964459965.1 uncultured Planctomycetaceae bacterium
TTGCAAATCCTCAGGCTAAGCGACCCGGCAAGTATGGATTCGGCGCACGCTCACGGAATTCTGGCGTCGCTTTTGAGCCGTTTTGACCACCGTCACCCGATCAAGCCCAATTCCCAGAAAACGCATGGCAATTCGGTGCGCTGAATCGTGTGCCGAAATACGTGTGGCTTCTTGGCGTGCGCAGATGAGGCACTTATCGGTGGTTTCTCGGCATTGTCAACAAAGGGTTGAGAATTTGGGATGTCCGCGCGCCGCGAGACAAAGCGGATTGCGGAACGCAGGGCCAGATGCGACCCCGCTTATGCAGAACTGGCCGCGGTGCGACTTAATTAGCCTGCTCACTCATCGCTTGGAGACAACTCAACATTTAAGTTTTGTCCGGTGGATTTAAGTCTTCCTAAGCGCCTTTTCATCCAGCTTATATTTGCGTTCGCGTATTCTTCTCATAATAATGCACCGTCCCGTCGAGTTCCGACCTCGTCGCGAGGTCGCCCCATCTCAGCTCGACGATTGAACACGTTGCGGTGCGTGTGGTTTCAACGCGCGTGGCCGTCGAGTCCTTATCGCCTTTGTCGCTGTGTGACCACGTCGGTGGGTTTGCGCGCTAGCGAGAGGGTCGTCGAACAACGACGTACAATGGCCATACGGGATCAGTCGTTGATGGAGTGTTTGCGTGTCCGGAAAGACATCGCGGAACCTTTCTTAGTTCATCGCGTTGATTGATCCACTATGGGTTGGCTGATGAGGCGATCCTTACGATTCGCGCCATCCGACAGACGGAGCAACTCTGCGTCAATGCGTCCTCGCCGCGCTGTTTCGGAGGCGGCCGCATGACCGAAGAACTGGAGTGGGAACTGGCGGGCCTGAAACAGGGGGATCACCTCTGTTCAATCCACGAGAACGACGCAGAGCAGTTGGCAACCGCCGTCCTCTTCATCAAAGTCGGGCTCGCTCGAGGTGAGCGCTCATTGTGCGTTGGTGACGATCACAAGGTTGCAGAGCTAGTCCGAGCGCTTGGCGCTGCCGATGTGGATGTTGAGCACGCGTGTGGACAGGGTGCGTTGCGCTTTCTGACGACGCGGGAACCCTGCCTGCGGACCGGCAAGTTCGATCCCCATTCGATGATCGAGTTCTTTCGTGGGGCCGCGGCCGAAGCACTCGCTGACGGCATTTCTGGCCTGAGGATCATCGGAGAAATGGCCTTGGCACTTGGGGTGCAGGCGGATGCCGAACGGCTTATCGAGTACGAAGCCCTCCTGAACCGATTCGCCTGCAGTAGCCGGTCGGTCGTCGTTTGCCAAATCGTTCGATCGCATTTCGACCCCGCAATCATTCACGACGTCCTGCGGACGCACGCGACAGTCATTCTCGCTGCTCAGGTCTGCCCCAACCCCGGCTATGAACCGCCGGAACTCCTGTTCGGTGGGGAACCACAGGTTCGTTCCGATGTCAAAGCGCAGCGGGTCGACTGGTGGATCGCACAGCTCCTACGCGCGCGGGAGCGCAAGCGGAAGGTTGACAAGCTCGAGGCCGAGCGGGTGCGCCTTGAGGCGATTCTTCATCAGATGGTCGCCGGCGTGGCGATCTTCGACGCGCATTCGGGCAAGCTCCTACTTGGCAACGCGCAGCTCGAACGCATTTTTCGCAGTCCGCTCATTGACTTAGCCAACAGGCGAGAAGACCGGAAGGACAACGCGTCGGGCGAAGACGACCTGCCCTGTGAAGCCCTGGAGCGCGCAGCAGCACGCTCTCTTCGGACTGGCGAGCAAGTGTTGGACGAAGAGACCGACATCCGGCGCGGCGATGGCAGCCGTGGTACCGTTCACTTCAGCTCGACACCCATCCGCGACAGGACCGGACGAATCACTGATACCGTAGTGATCGTCCACGATGCGAGTGAACAAAAGCAAGCGTTTAAACAGGTGATAGCAGCCCAGGAACGCCTCCGGACGCTTTCGCGGCAACTGCTCGAAATCCAGGAGACCGAGCGTCGTCATCTGGCCCGCGAGCTGCATGACGAAGTCGGTCAGATGCTGACGGGTCTCCGGATGCTCTTGACGTCGCGCAGCGATGTGGCCGTCGATGCCATCAAAAGGAGAATCGAGCAGGCGCTTGTCATGGTGGACGAGCTGCTCGACAAGGCGCGGCGACTGTCGTTTGACCTGCGACCGCCCGCTCTGGATCAGCTCGGACTGTTGCCAGCCGTGCTTACGTTCTTCGAGCGTTCGAGCGACGAGACCGGAGTCCGGGTCGACTTTAGGCATTACGGCCTGGAAAAACGATTCGGACACGACGTGGAAACGACGGCGTATCGGATCATCCAAGAATCGCTAACGAACGTCGTCCGCCACGCTGGCGTCACGGAGGCGACCGTGCGGATTTGGGCGACAAACGACGTCCTGAGTCTACAAATCGAAGATCGAGGCCACGGTTTCGATCTTGAGGCCGTCTTGGTAGCGCCACAGTCCACCGGACTGGCCGGCATGCAGGAGCGCGTCAAGCTGCTCGGCGGCGTTTTGAGGATCGAGTCGAGCCCGGGGAACGGGACCCAAATCGCGGCCGAGCTGCCCTTCGACCGTTCGGGACCGGACTAAGCGAGCGGCTCAAGGTGGTCCGTTCCCATAAATGGGTCGTTTTGAAAGCCGGTTGGGCTTCGAGGAGGGCCCACATTCCCTGCGGGCCACGGGATGATCATCTACCAGAATGATCGAGATCGTCATTGCTCTGCCTTTCCTTCAAGACCGATCCATCCGACGGGAGTTCAGCCGTAACCAATGTGCCGGCGCCAGGACGGGATTCGAGCGTCAGAAGTCCGCCAACCAGCTCCACGCGCTCTCGCATCCCTGAGAGTCCAATTGATCGCGGCACGGCGGGAACCTCGCTTGGGTCGAAACCTCGACCTCGATCCTCGACCTGGAGAACTAACAGGTCGGCCTCTGCCCAGATGCGGACGGTCGCTTCACTCACGCCGGCATGTCGGGCCACGTTCGTCAGTGCTTCCTGTATGATCCGATAGGCAGTCGTTTCCACTTCGGGGAGAAATCGGCCGTCCACTCCATGATGCTTGAAGTCAACCAGAATCCCAGTCTGTTTGGTGTAGCGCTCGACGAGCGCGAGCAGACCAGGGAGCAGCCCCAGTTGATCCAGTTCGGCGGGTCGCAGGTCGAAGGATAACTGTCGCACCGTTTCGAGCAGCTCATCCACCAGGGCCCGGGCCTCTTGGGCCGCATCCGTGGTCAAATCGCCGGTTAGTTTCAAGATCAACCGAAGACCGGTGAGCATTTGCCCGACCTGGTCATTAAGCTCACGGGCCAGGTGGCGGCGTTCCTCCTCTTGAACTTCGAGCAGCCGGCGGGAAAGCGTCTGGAGTCGCGCCGCGTACTGTTGCAGTGTCTGTTCCGCCTTTCGAAGCTCGGTGACGTCCTGAACT
>CAYWOV010000595.1:0-3427 GCA_964459965.1 uncultured Planctomycetaceae bacterium
AGGCGGGCCATCTCGGCCGTCGCCTCAAACTGGTTCCCTTTGCGCCATTTGGAGATGACTTTCGAGTCGACGTGTTTGATGTAACTCGCGCCGGCATTGAGCGAGTCGACTTTCCGCTGGTCGACGTCGAAACCGAGTGTTCGAAATCCGGCGGAGACGAAGGCATTAATGAGGGGCAGGCCGACGTAGCCCAGCCCGATCACGCCGACGAGAGCCGACTTGTCACGGATCGCATTTTCGAGCGATTTGCTCATAGGGGATGCACGGCGGGATGATAGCAGCAAACGCGGACGCCCTGCAACTTTTGGCGATCCCACGCCGATCGCACCTTGCACCTGGCGCACCGCATACCCACAATGAGGAAGGCCCGGACCATGCCCGTTCACAAACCCTTCTAGCGGCGATTGCGGCGTACGGGAGCCTACCGAAACCGACTGGCTTTGGAGAGTCTCGGTCGTGATGAAAATCTGTTAAGGAGACAGGCGTGCCAGCCATTCGTCGTAGCCAAATTCTGCTGAGGCCGGCGCAATCCGGCTTTACGCTCTGTTTCCTCTACGTGACTGCCCAGGCTGTTTATTCGGCTCCCCTGCCACTCGTCCTCGACGTCGAACAGCAGCCGTTGGTCTCCGCCACGCGTCGACTTGTCGACGCGCTCGACTTTGTCGGTGCTCCTCTTAAGGCCGTGGACCAGCAAGCACTCACGTCGGCCATGGCCGATACCGACGCGAACCAATCGGTTCGCAGAATCCAGGCGATCCTCGATCCTTATTGCCTGTTCGCAGTCACGATTAATCCGGAAAGCCGGGTCTCTGTCGTGGAAGGTCCGGCCCAAAAAGAGCTTGTCCAACAAGGTTGGCGAACATTTCTGTTGAAAGTGGCCAACCAGGCGGGAATCACTCCTGAGCTCAAGACGGAGAGCCCCAATACGGCGCCTCTTTACATGCAGGGGCACGGCGACCGGCAGCATCCGCTCAAGACGGAAAAGTTGGTTCCGCCCGGCGAATTGAGCCAACGCTTCCTCGACATTGCGATGTACGACAAGCAACCCCTCCGCCGGCCGCTTTCCGGACTTGGTCTGGAGTATCGGATTGTGATGCTCTACTCGCGTGATGCCGGCAAGCGCGAGGCCGATATCGGCTTTAACGTGGGCCAGGGGACACAGGATCTCGGGTTTCGAAACACCGTGCCGATCTTGTTCCGCTGTGTGCCGGCCGTCAAAGTCGTGCTCGGGGTCAAAGACTTCGACGGTCAGCCGACGACGGCGGCTTTTGTTGTCCGCGACAAATTAGGACGCGTTTACCCGAATCGGGCTCGGCGCCTGGCTCCCGATTTCTTTTTCCATAATCAGGTGTATCGAGCCGACGGCGAATCGCTCGCGCTTCCCCCGGGCGATTACACCATCGAAGTCTCTCGCGGTCCCGAATACCTGGTTCAACACGGCGCACTCCATATCAAAGGGGATAGCACCAAGCAGTCGGCGGAGTTTCACCTTGCGCGTTGGGTTCACCCCGCGGAGCGGCACTGGTATTCGGGCGATCATCACGTTCACGCGGCCGGATGCGCTCATTACGACAGTCCCACGGAGGGAGTGAGCCCGAGCGACATGATGCGGCAGATTGTTGGCGAGGACCTGAACGTCGGCTGTGTCCTGGCCTGGGGTCCCTGCTGGTACACTCAAAAGCAACACTTCGAAGGGAAGGTATCCGAGCTTTCGCGGCCCGACTACCTGATGCGATATGACGTTGAAGTCAGTGGTTTTCCTTCCTCGCACTGCGGACACGTGTGCCTCTTGCGACTAAAGGAGGACGATTATCCAGGCACGACCGTGATTGAAGATTGGCCGAGCTGGACGCAGCCTGTTCTCGCCTGGGCCAAAGGCCAGGGTGCCGTTGTGGGTTACGCTCACAGCGGACACGGTCTGCAGCTTCCCGACTACATGCCCGGCGGCAAGCGAGAATTCGCTAATTCGGGCCGAATCGCAGCCGACTGGGCGGGCCGCGCGGCCGAGACGCTCCCGGATTACGCCATGCCGAAGTTTGATGGCATCGGCGCCAACGAATACATCGTGACATCGCCCAACGGTGTGTGCGATTTCATTTCCACGGCCGACACACCTCCGGTCTGGGAACTCAACGTCTGGTATCACACGTTGAACTGCGGTCTCCGCTCGCGGATCAGCGGAGAGACCGACTTCCCTTGCATCTACGGCGACCGAGTCGGTATGGGACGAGTCTACGTCAAAATGCGTCCGGAGGATCGTTTCGATTACGATTCCTGGATCCTGGGCGTCCGCGATGGGCGCAGCTACTGCGGCGACGGGCGCAGCCATATTTTCGATCTCAAGGTGAACAATGTCGCGCTCGGCCAGGAGGGCTCAGCGGGCAAAATCAGCCAACTCAACCTCGAACGTCCCGGGAAGGTGAAAGTCACTTTCGATGTGGCCGCCCGGCTGGAAGAAAAGCCCACCGAAGAGACCGAACGTATCCGGCATGCGCGGCTCGACCAAAAACCGTACTGGCACATCGAGAGGGCGCGCATCGGCGAGTCGCGCAAGGTTCCAGTGGAAATAATTGTCAACGGCCAGCCGGCCGCCCGTGCCGATATCAGCGCGGACGGGTCGACGCAACCTATGAATTTTGAGATTGATTTGGCCCATTCGAGCTGGATCGCCGTGCGGATCTTTCCCTCGGTCCATACAAATCCAGTCTTTGTTGAGGTTGGGGGAAAACCGATTCGCGCGAGTCGGAAAAGTGCCGAATGGTGTCGCAAGGCTGTCGACGTTTGCGAGCTGGCTAAGTTCGGCGGAATCCGCGAGCGCGAACGAGCAGCGGCCCAAAATGCGTACGACGCCGCGCGGAAATACTACGATCGAGCGCGGGCCGAGAGTATCGAGGAATCACGCGGATATGCTGATTGGCGAATGACAGCGTCGTTCGTCTTTCGACACTCGGAACGCCGGACCGGATCGAACCAAGGGATCCCATTATGCTGTGCATCTCCGTCGCTCCGGTGTCGCGGAAACTGGCAAAGGCGGATCTGCTGAATGCGGCCGGGCAGTGCGATTTAATCGAGCTCTGTCTCGATCATTTATTGAAAGAACCCGACGTCGGCGACATGCTGCAGGGAGTCCCGAAACCCATTCTGGTCGCCTGCCGGCGGCCGCAGGATGGCGGTAAATTCGAAGGAACGGACGAAGAACGAATGACGCTCTTGCGTCAGGCGATTGTGGCCGGTCCACAATACGTTGAACTCGACTTCGAGACGGCGCCCAAAGTGCCGCGGTTCGGGAAAACGAAACGGCTCATCAGCGTGATGTCGCTTGACGGTCCGCCCGATGACGTCGACGCAATCTATGAGCAGGCCTCCAAACTCAACGCCGATGTGATCAAGTTTGCGTGGCCCGCTTCCACTTTCGAGGCAGTTTGGC
>CAYWOV010000596.1:0-3419 GCA_964459965.1 uncultured Planctomycetaceae bacterium
AAATAAAGCTCGATTGCCTTTGCGACGTCGCCGGCCCGCTCGGCCGCCCATCCCGCCACGGCAAACGGCCACGCCAGATCGGTCCGTGATCGGAGCACCTCGTTAGCAAGCGCTGCAGCCTGATCCCAATCCTGCGCCGTAATCCGTTCGGCCGGAATGCCCGTCGCCTCGGACAGCTTCTCCATCAGCTTCTCTGGAATGCGGGCCGCGTCGAACCGCCAAACCGCGATTTCCTGTCAATCAATCTGCAAGGTCTCGGCGAGTCGCCGCTCGCCATGTTCTCGGCAGTAATATTCGAGGTCGGTCGCCAACAGCTCTTCGCATAAGAGACCGCGCACGGAGTCCACGGCGAGACCGTGTTGGATTAACTGCTCGAACTGGGGCGGTGCGTCGGGCGCGAGCATGTCGTGGAGCCCCGCAGGTGCGTTCGAGTCCTGCTCGAGACAGGCAATCGCCCAATCGAGATGGGGGTGGAGATCCCGCGACTCGTCATCTGCATCGTACGGAAAATCGGCAGGCCAACGAACGGCATCCAAGCCAATCGCCTCGGAGAGCGTCTTGCCGTACGGCGTCCAGGACGCGCCGTCGTGCAACCAGCGAATGACTTCGGCGACTTGGCCGTCCCAACCAAAGCGGAGGCAGAGGCAGTCGCCGGCACCGTTGCCCAGAATGGGAAACGTGTCGGGCAGCATTTGTCCGCCCCAAATCGCTGCTGATTTTGGTCCGAGAAGGTTTACTGGCCGTTCGGGTTCGGCATACTCGGTCGAGCCGCCGTCCTGCCATAACTCGTCGTCGAACCACGCGCGAACGTCATTCGGAAGCGTGACGCCAAAATGCTCCTCGATTTGGACCGACCAGTTTGTTCGCATGACGGCCCTTCGCGGAGAGGCACGATGCTTTCGAGGGCGAAACTACTACGAATCATTCGGCCCTGCAATCGATCGACTCGCCGTTGTCGTTTGTGCGACCTAGTGGACCAACCGAGCTGAATGGACGGATGCAATGTGGGGTTTCGCCCGCAATTAACGCAAAACGAACATCGCATTCCAGAGTGGTCGTACCACTAGAGGGTCACTCTTTCCCGCCGCGATCGATAATCGCCGCGAGCGCCGGGGCGTTCACACAGCGTCGGTCAGGGTATCGGCGGGCGTATCCGACGGGCGTGACGTCGTGAAACGGGTCGGTGGGGGCGTGGTTGTGGAACTTGGCCTCCTGCGGGAAGGTCGCGCGGGCGTTGGGATCGGCGCCATGCTCGAGGAGGAGCCTCGCCTTTGAGTCGTCTTCCAGGCCCATTCCCGCGGCCAGGTTGACGACGGTGTGGAAGAGCGGCGTGTGGCCCGCGACCCCCTCGGCGTTAATCGCCGCGCGGGCATTCACGTCCGCTCGCTGCTCGATCAGCCAGCGCGCCACGTCGATGTCGTCGAACTCGAGCGCCAGGTGCAAGAGCGTGCCGCCGGACACGGGCGTTGCGGGATAGGCATCTCCCGGCGCGCCGTCGTGTTTGTAGAAGACCTCGCCGTACGTGAAGCGGCGCTCCAGGAGCGACGGATCTCGGTCGAGGTGCTCCTGGAGCAGGTCGAGCCGTCCGCGGTGCAGCGCCATCAACGGAGTATCCGGGAGCGCGAAGCCGGCCGCGTTGACGATCTCAAGGCACGCGGCTTTATCCCTGGCCCTTCGCGTATAGATACAGGTGAGCATCTCGATGGGGCAGCAAGACTTGGCCGCCGCGTGCAGGTCGGCACCGTGGTCGATCAGGTATTTCAAGGTCCGGGGCGCGAACAGCTCTAACGGGCCGAGGATGATGGGGTACGTTCCGCCGTAGGTGACTGCGTTCACGTCGGCGCCGTGGGCCACGAGGAGCTCGGTCATGGGGAGTAACGCGTCGCGCAGCACGGTGCACACGAGGGGCTCGTCGCTCCCCTGGTGGATGTCGGAGCCGCTCTCGATCATCCACCGCGCCATGGCGAGCCGTGTCTCGCTGGGCGGCACGCGTGAGGCGACCCATGTGAGGGGCGGGCTCTTACCATCGCGGAGCGGAGCGCGGTGCAGCTCCGGGTGGCGCGTCATGAGGCGCTTGACCTCCTCCAGATCGTCGGCGTCGATGGCCGCTTTCAACTGGCCGATTTCGTGAAACGACTCGACGTGGGCCTTGAGTTTCGGCCAACTGGCAAACCCATACTCGCGGGCCAGCCGCAGCTGGGCCTGGGCGAGCGACGGAGCCTCGCCCGATCGAACCAGGTCTTTGGCCTGATCCTTGAGATGGCGGAGATACGGTTTTTCGGGAAGCGAGCGAGACGGGCGCGGTGATTCGGTCGACACGGCGACCTCCTTTCAAAACATCGCCCGAGGTCCGCATCGCGGGCTGAAAGAAGGTTCGCTTCAAGACGTTTGATCGACGATGGGCTTCTACCCTTTCCGCGGACCGGCGGCAGTCGTCCTGCCGCCTCCATTATAAAACCGGGTATCGCCCGCACAACATTGGAGCGCCCCTTCGTGTCCGCGGTTGCTCGATGCCGCGGTCGCCGCCCGCAGTCCGCGATTGGTAGTGGGTCAGTTTGAGAATAATCGCTCGTTTCTAGCTAGCCGATGCCTGACCCGTCAGCCGTTCGGGTCAGCGAAGTGGTCAGCTTCCGCTCTAGTTCCGCGATGCGCCGATCGCGCCTCGACGGGCAAGGTTTAAGGTGTTCTGATCGCCGAGTAGAGAAAACCCTTCGCTTAAGCCCAGTTGCGATCGGTCGTTGTGAGAGGGATTGCGAAATGTCGTATGCGTGAGGCAACTCAGCGTCGAAACTCGCCACTTAGTTGTAGGGGGATCTTTTCTAAGTGAGGACGGGAAAGAGGAGTAACAAATCCGTCGACGGCACGCTTGGAGATCCCGAGGCAGCACCGACCTGAGGCGACGTGAACAATCGGGAAACGGTCCATGGCGCGCTTTTTTGACACCCGATGGTCTGGCAGTCGGCGGCCGTCCGCTCATTCCCGCCTCCAGCGACCAGGACGCTCGAACCCGCAACAGGTCGCGAGGGCATGCGCCTTCGCGCTGCGGGTGTTCGTTCTCGTTGGCACGTTCTCCGTGGCCGCGGCGCCGGCGAATTCGGCCCCCTTGCCGCCGCGTGTTGACCTGCGGCCCGATCAGACGCCGATTCGGAATCAGGGCGGGCGCGGCACCTGTATCGTCCACTCCGTCGTCGCGGCGATGGAGGCTACGCTCAAACGATCGGGTCGCGACGTGGACTTGTCCGAGGACACGTTCATGCTGTTGATCAAGCAGTTCTGGCTGGCCGACATCAATCGCAAACCGGCCAACACGGCTGAGAATCAGGTGACCGGGTTCGACGGCGGAGCCGGCGTCGAGAATTTGTATTTGTTGGCGAACGGCATGGCGATCCCCGAGGAATCAACCGGCCACCAGGACGGCT
>CAYWOV010000597.1:0-3416 GCA_964459965.1 uncultured Planctomycetaceae bacterium
GCTTCCCTCGTCCCTCTCCCCTCCACCGTGGTACGATCACCACCGCGATGCACGAAGAATCAAGCGCTCTCCGTCGCCAGAATCCGCTCTGGTCTCCCTTGGCAATCCTGCTTGCGGGACTGTGTCTTTCCATCGGCTGGGGCGTGCGCGGAAATTACGGCCACGAGACGGGGGCCATGTTCCCCGGGGCTCTGACGGCGATCGCCGTCTGCCTGCTCTCCGGACGGGAAGATTGGCGCGAACGCGTGGCCTACTTTGCCTGCTTTGGCGCGCTGGGTTGGGCGATCGGCGGATCGATGTCGTACATGCAGGTGATCGCTTACTCGCAATCCGGGCACGCCTCATCGCAGTTCTACGGCTTTTACGCCTTGTTCGTCATCGGTTTTTTGTGGGCCGCTCTCGGGGGAGCGGGAACGGCGCTTCCGGCGACGCTTGACCGTGCCAGCCTCTGTGAGATCTTCAAACCGCTCAGCGTGCTTTTGTTTCTGTGGGGCGTGCTGTACTTCGTCGAAGACCCGCTGACGCAGATCGTGCAAGCGCAGTTCGGCTTGCAATCCAGCCCGGCGGGCGGAGAGCGCCGGCACGAGTCGATTCTTTACTGGCTCGATAGCGATTGGTTTCCCGTCTTCGTGATGCTGGTCGGCATTCTCGTGTTTGACCTTGTCGATCGCCGTTTCAGGCATAGCTTCTGGCTGCCCCTCTTTGCGGTCATCGGAGGGATATTGGGACATCTCGCCGAGCTCGGGGTCGCGAAGGCCGGCTTTGTCGACGGAATTCACGATCTGCTGGTGCACGTCCAGGGACCGCAGACGACCGTCGATCAAACTCGACTCGTGACAAATTGGCCCCTCCTGTTCTTCAAGGCGAGCGACTTTCTCGGGGCGGCGATTGGCGTCATGATCGGCACGGGCGTTTACTTTGCGATTTTCGGCAAGTTCCGGCGCGGTTCGTCGCTCTTTCTGCACATGGCGCTCGGCTGGTTCGTGGGGTTTTTGCTCTTGCCTGTCTTGCTTGGCGTTCGGATGACGCCTCCGCGCGGAGACAACTGGGCCGGAGTGCTGGGCGCCTACGCCGGCGTCTTGGTTTTTTCGGTTCGGCACAAGCTTTGGCCGGTCGTTGTGGTGTCCGTGGTCACGGGGACTATTGGCGGGATTGGGTTTTCCGGTGTCGCTTGCCTCCAAGCGCTGCTGGAATCGTTCGGGAACGGCAACCTCAGTCCCGGACTGGCCGATGCGTGGACAGAGTGGCAAACGCACGCCGCCTCGTCGGCCAAAGTGTTTCCCGAGCTTCTTGTCAACGTGCATTCTGCTCCGGGCTGGCAGTTCTGGCACGAGACAAACTGGCACAGCTTCCTCGAGCAAAGCTATGGGTTCGTCAACGGCATCGGCGTGATCGTCGGCATGGCGCTCATCGCGCGGCGCATCGGCCCGTTGGAGAACAAGGCCGAGCGCAAGCATTGGCCTGAAATTATCGCCTTGACCGTGGCGCTGCCGGCTCTTTTGTATTTGAACATGGTGAAGAACATCGCCGACTGGACGGTCCGCGCCCCGGCTGCGATCGCCCTGCCAAAAGTGATGCGGATTCCACTGGTCGGCGTACAGCTCTCGACGCTCGCCTGGTTCAACATTTTCTTCGGAATGGTGGCCATCGCGCTCGTGATGCTGTTGAGCGTGCACACGAAAAGGCGATTGGCCCTCTTGGAGCAGAGCTGGCTGGGGCGCGGGCAACTCCTGTTTGTGGTGCTTTTGTGGGCGTTCGTGATTGGGAACGTGAGCAGAACGCTCCCCGGTTTCACTGAGCAGCGGCTGCTGACAGAGGGTGTCATCACGCTGAACGCGGTTTTCGCGACACTGATGATCTTCCTCGTCCCTCGCTCCACCCCGGAGAGTCCGCCCTCGCAGACGGCTGACTTTCGCCGGCTGGTAGTCGGCAGCGTCATCGCGGCCTTGTTGGCGGCCGCACTCATTCCGCCGCTCGAGACAATCTGCGTGCGGGCGGTCTACGGCGACGCCCCGATGCGCCAAGTCGGCAAGAACACGCCTCAAATCCGCTTCGGCCCTCATGCAACCTGGCGGCAAAGCCCGCTTCTCAAAGGTTCCGCACACCGGTAAAGACGGCGACAGGGAGCCAGGCCGTTTCTCCCGACTCCCTGCCGACCGCTGCGCGCTCGAGGTGCGGAGCACGACGAGCAGCACTTACGAGTTTCTTTTGCGCACTCACCGCTGTTTTGCGGTAGCAAATCGTCTGCTCGTACCTCCTTTCTCCGGGAGGACCAAAGAGCCAGATCGATTGCCCGGAAAAGCAATTGGCATGCCCGTTGGCGGACCGCGCGGGGCAACGATTAGCAACGTCGTGATTTCGCGGTCATTCGTGCAGAAAACGAGGTTTTCCGCGAGTTGCACGAACCCCGTTTTCCGAGACGACCTGCCGACTGTTAAGGCAATCCTGCCTGAAACTTGCGATCGGCCGAATGAACGCCTACCGCGCCGAGACGGGCGAATAGCCCGGCAAATTGCACTCAATTGGCTTTTGTGCGGAGTGCTCGGGTTTGCCGTAAGTTTCAATACGCCAAACGGTTACGAAATGCGGTCCCGGGCACGCCAGTTGCCTGAGAACTCGGAAAACGATTCGCAGGTGGCCGCAGCGCTGCGGCGCGGATCGATGGCCCCGGGCGCCTTTGTCATGTCTGCCGATGCTTTATTTTTTGTGATTCCCACTTACCGCTTGCGCGACGTGGGCGAGACGATCGAACAATACGACGAACATTTCTGGCGGAATGGCCATTCCGTGCGGATGATCGTTTTCGACGACTCGAGTCCCGTCAACCAATCCAAATACTTCCCGCTGGTCGAACAGACAAAGACTCACAACGAGCTGTACTACGTCGGGCCGCAACAGAAAGAGCAGTTCCTCACCTATCTCAATAGCCGTCTCCGCGACAAGCGACTCGAAGGCCTGCTGAAGAATCTGTTTCGTCCCAGCTATGGCGGCAATCGCAACTGCACCTTGATGTACACGCTCGGCGGCCTGATGGTCAGCGCCGACGACGACATGCGGCCCTACACCTTGATGGAGCACAGCCTCGAATCTCTGGGACCCGAAGAGGTGTGCCGCGGCAAGCTCGTGAAAGCGGGCACCAACGGCTATGGTCGCAAGTCGTTCGACATCCTGGGCTCGTTTCTCGACGTGCTCGGCAAGCCGGTTCGCGAAGTCCCCGACAACTACGAGCGTGGAGATCTCCTCGTCGACACGGCGATGGATCTCGAGACCAACGCGACTAAGGGGCTGGCGCGTGAGAACTCTCTCCTGCTGCGGCGCGGGCTGCTTCCGGAGGATGCGCGGGTCAAGATGGCCCAGACCTTCCGCTCGGGCACCAACGACCTCGACGCGATCGACTACGTCGAGATGTTTCTCGA
>CAYWOV010000598.1:0-3412 GCA_964459965.1 uncultured Planctomycetaceae bacterium
AGACGCAACCCTGGTCCGTTCGACAAGACTCGCGACTCAGGCGGTCAAACCCCGACGACGAATTGAGCGACACACTTGAAAACATCCTTTCGCAACAGTCCGCCGATTGGAACCGCGGGGATCTGGATGGATTCATGGAGCACTATTGGAAATCCGACGACCTGACTTTCAGTTCCGGCGGCCGGACGACGCGCGGCTGGCAGACCACGAAGGAAAACTACAAACTGCGTTACCCGACCCGCGAACGGATGGGCCAACTGACGTTTGACGGCATCGAAGTTACCTCCCTGGGTGATTCCGCGGCCTTGATGCTGGGCCGATGGCACCTCGACCGCGACCCCGCTCCCGTGGGTGGTAATTTTTCACTCATTTTCCGGCGGATCGGCGGCGGCTGGGTCATCATTCATGACCACACGTCTCTCAAGAAGGATGCGGACGCGGAAATTCCGCAGAGAACGTCCGCTCCTGCCGCAGGTTCACACGCGCCCCGTCGCCCGTAACGCAGGCTGCGCGATCACTTGCGACGTCGCCGTGTCGCGGTTCGACACGCGACTTCATTGACGCATAGCCAGGTTGATCGGGATCGGATAACGTCGAGCCCTGTTCGTTCGCTCGAACAACTTTATGCAAGGGCGCAAACTTGTCCATTAAACGAGGCGATCACCTGGTCATGACGATCAAGGGCACAAGCGAACCGGTGGTCGCGCTCTTGGACGAGTTCGATGGATCGGTGATGGTCAGGCTGCGCGGCGGAGCCACCGGAAAGCGTCCGGTTAAGAACCTGCGTCGGGATGCATCCGTGCCGGCAGCAGCCCCGGCGACGCCGATCGTCGAGGCTCGCCCGAATCTGCCTGACCTGAGCGCTCTCTGTCCGATTTGCCGGGAAGCAAGCACAACGGCAAAGCTCGCTGGCTCGGACAGCAATTTGCGGATCGATCGAGTGAGGTTCGTCTGCGGCCAAAACCACGAGTGGGAAGCGGAGCTTCCGCAAGCTCGCCGGGATTCCTAAGCGCTCGCTGTCAATCGCAGCCGCTGAAGGGCAGCAACGTCAGCGTCAATTCACGTTGACGGCTGCTCGGGTTCGGGCGTCAGTGGACGTTCCGCCACGTAGTCTCCCGACTTCTTGTCGGCACGCTTGGCTCGTTTATCTTCGGCCTTGCGACGCTTGTCATTTTCACGCTGACGTTTGGCGACTGTATTTCTTTGTTTGGCAATAAGTCACCCTCTTTCGTGTTGAGCCCATTCGTTCGATGGCATCGACGGGGCGATCACCGTTTCTTCCATGCCGCCCTTGCCTGCGGACCGTGACCGTTCGTTGCCGGAGCCGGCAGGCCTCCCGATTGAATCGGCGTCGCGACCACATCACCTGCTGCGGCGATGGCGCGCAAACGAGACTCGGAAAGCACAGGCTCATGAAAAGTCATTCGCTGTCCGGCAAGAAAAACGGTCGCAGGACCAGATGCGAGAGACGCGCGCTGCGTTCCGGAAGAACCATTGGACCTGTGAGTGATCCAAGGGGCAATGCCGAGTGGAGAGCACTCTTCGGACTATAGCATTTCGGGTGGCAAAGTCAAACTCAGCTTTCGCAGCTGAGAGTTGCACACCGCATGATTCCTCTTGCCGGCCTGCGGAGCTTGAGATACAATAATTGTATGTGCACAATTTGTACCTGCAAAAATGGTATATGTGCGCCGGGACGAATGAGTTGAGGAGTGTGAACGATGCCTGATATCCGGATCGCGCGGAAGGATTTTCTCGAGGACCGACAGGGTCGAACCTTTGTGGACGTGCTCAACGACGCGGAACAACCCTTCGATCAGATCCTCGAATTCTTCAATGACAAGGACCATCAGCGACGCATGGAGGAATCTGAAATCCACCATGACCGTCCTGCCCTGGCCGGCGTCGTTCGCGAACTCGAGTCGCTCAAAGCGGTCGATCAATTCCTCGGCGAGCAGCATCCGCGACGAACGAAACGCCTCCGCCAAGTCGTCGGCGTGATCGTGCGGATGATCATGGAGGGGCGGGGATGGAAAAAAACGGGCCGCAAAGGCTCGCTGGGCGTTCGGGCCGCCATTTCCGGCCGCACCAACCGGCCCGGAAGCTACCACAACACGGGAGGTCTGGCGTTCTGGTTTCTGCGAGCGGAACGCTATGAGCGCAAGGCCGGGATGCCCTATCGCTCTGTCCGGCAGCGCCGGCGAATGCACGACGCTTCCGGCGACGGCCAAAAAACACCTAAGAGTCGCGGCAAGAAGGACGGCAACGTCGCCCGGAGCAACGGCAAAACCTCCACCCGCAATGACTCAGGTTCCCTCCGCAAAAAGGGCATCCAATGAAGCCCTTCCGAGTCTGGATTCGACCCAACGGCGATTTCTGTCACGTGCGGGTCGATTGCCGGCTCAATGCGCAGAGGTTGCTCGACGACCTCAGCCAATCATTCGTTTTCAGGACCTTCGATCCGATGACGGAGGACGAGGGGTCGACGTGTTGCAATTTCCTCGTCCCCTACAATCCGCCGCTCTCGCGATCGTCGTTCGTCAAATTACTCACGGCGATTCCCGATGTCCGGCTGATGGCGGAGCCCGCCTGAGTCGGTCGCGCAAAGCGGGACCCGGACGTCGGCGTTCCAACCGCGGGGAGCCACAATCATGGATCACAGGCGACTACGCCAGCTTTCGGCGATCGTTCTCAAGGAGGCGAAAGCCCTGCTCACAACCGGTGATCGATCCGACCTTGTCTTGACGGATCCCGTGCTGACTGATCCCGTCCTCGAATCAGGCAAGCGCATGGCGCAATCCTTCAGCGACAGCCAAGCCGGCGACGCCGATTACGAAGTTTGGATCCGACTGCTTCGCCTGCACTCCTCCGCGCGGAACTTCGTCGACGGCGGCGAAGAGGCGGCCGCGGGCCTGAACCAGGAGATCACCGAATTGGAGCGGCTGTTGTCGCCCGTTGCGAGTATCGACGATCGCAGCGAGCGTGAATCGGTGAGCGTGGCCGTCCACACGGATTGACTGGTCCAGTCGAGCGACCACGCATCGTGCGTCACTCCTTGCGACCGGGCCGTTTGAAGAAACAGAGTTTGGAACCGGTCAGAAAAAAACTTTCGGGAGTGCTGGACGATGATTGGAATCATGACCTGGATCGGATGCGGTGTGGTTCTCGGCTTTATCGTGAGTCAGCTCATTTCGGCTTCTGAAAAGGGATTGGTGCTTTTGACGCTCGGCGTCGCGATCGCCGGCGCAATCGGCGGCGGCTTCGTCGCCCAATTATTTGGCCACGGCAACGTCGCAACCTTCAGCTTCTACGCCATCCTCTTCGCCGTCTGCGGAGCGGTCCTGGTTTTGTTCACCTACCGCCGAGTCATTAAAGTTTGAAGCCCGTCGGCGAGCGTCCCGGTAGACAGAGT
>CAYWOV010000599.1:0-3412 GCA_964459965.1 uncultured Planctomycetaceae bacterium
GCCGGCGAAGGCGGGCCCCGAGAACTTGATCATGTCGACTTCGACGCGCTCGCGTGTCAGGTTGTCAAGCAGCGAGGCGACGAGCGACTCCGGTTCCGTGTGCTGATAGACGGCCCCATACAGCAAGTTGACGCCGATGAGCCCGATCGCCTCCCGTTCGCGGGATGTCTCGTTGTCGAGAGTCGTAACGTGAATGATGAGCTGAGAAGGCGCGGCCTGCGGCACCGTTTGAAAGCGGACACCCATCCAACCGTGTCCGTCCGCGTGTCGCGTGCGGCTGCGGGTGGCGGCCGTGTCGGCGAAGGCGAAGAACGCAGTTTTGTCCCCGCGCTGAGGTCCTAGCCGCTCGACCAACAGGTCGTACTCGTAGCTCAGCATGGACTCGAGACGTTTGCGGCTGACGTACCGTTCGGTCCGGCCGTAAATCGCGTCGCTGACCACCATGTCGTAGGCGGAAATCGTCTTCGCGACCGTGCCGGAAGCCCCGCCGACGTGAAAGAACCAACGCACGACCTCCTGCCCGGCCCCGATCTCGGCAAACGTGCCGTAGACGACCGCATCCTGGTTCATGCGGAGCGCTTTTTCGGACGGGCTGAGCGGAAATTCGTTCATCGGCTGCTTTTGAAAGCGGATCGTACCTAGTTCCGGCTGCCGCCACGAGTCTTGGCGAGCAAGCGGAGGATTTCAAGATACATCCACACCAGGGTCACCATCAGGCTGAACCCGCCGTACCATTCCATGTATTTCGGCGCACCGCGTTGCACGCCTTTCTCGATGAAGTCAAAGTCCAGGATGAGATTGAGCGCCGCGATGACGACCACTACGAGCGAAAACCCGATGCCCACCCAACCTGTGCTGTGAATGAGGGGAATTTGTGCGCCAAAGAACGAAGCGATAAAGCTAACAAGGTAGACCAGGCATACGGCGCCGGTCGCCGCGACCACCCCGATCTTGAATTTCTCAGTGGCCCGAATGATTCGCGTTCCGTAAAGACCCAGCATCATGATCAGCACACCGAAGGTCAGACCCACCGCCTGGGTGGCGATGCCGTGATACCTTTGCTCAAAGGCACTAGAAATTCCGCCGAGGGCCAGCCCTTCAAGACCTGCGTAGAGAGGCGCGGTCACTGGAGAAAACCGCGGGAAAAAGATCGTCACAAACGCAAGAATCGAGCCGCCGATTAGACCGCCGATGAGCAAGACGCCCGACAGAGGCGAGTTCGCGACTTCCGGTGACCAAGTCACAATCGCTCCTGCCACTAAAAGCACAGTCAAAATCGCCGTCTTCAGCACGGTCCCTTCCAGGCTCATCGCGCCGGTTGTCGAGTCAGCCATCCCGGCTCGTTGATAGACGGCGTCATTCATCGCTGGATTGGCAGTTGCCATCGCGTACTCTCCAAATTGGCGTTGCGTGAGAGCCCGTCCGATGAAGGATGCATCGAAGCGGCCCGGCTCACTCGATTGGATTCCTTATCCTTCCTTGCGTTGTTTTTTGCAAGGCGTGCAGCTGCGTTGGCCGATTCAGTTCTCGCGCACGACCCGCAAAACGACATCGTGTTCGAAGGGGGCCAGCGGAATGACGACGGGTTGGTCGTTCCCGGAGACGGGAATGGCCGAAGAAAAGAGGCCGGTCGTCGGCGAATAAAGGCTCGCCGAGAAATGACCATTGGGCAGCCGGACAGAGACATGTCCCGAGATCGGTTGGCCGCAGCTGGGATCGTCGGCTTCGCGGTCGTCGGCCAAATAAGCCACATATTCGTCGCCTGGCAGAGAGAGCACGGATTCCAGGACGTGCGGCGGCTTGTCGACGATCCAGTTGGTTGCCGTGTGGGCATGAACAAAGTCGACAGTCTGCATGAAGTCCGAAAGATGCTTCATCCAAATGCGAATCGCCCGGCTTGAATCACGCGTCCCCGTTTCAGAGCCCGCCGTGATCGAGAAGTCGATGTAATCGTAGTGGGACTGAGACAGCAATGCTGTCCAAGCCCGCTTGCGGTGAATAGTCCAGCCAACTGTGTCGCGATACATCGAGGCGGCATTATCTTCGTCGGGAACGCACGGTTTGGGAAAGGCCTGGGCCGCGCGGCAAAAATCACGGAAGTCTTTGAGAGCGAGTTCCTTCGACATGAAATTGCCCAGCATGTATTCGCGGCCCGCCAGGAACATTCCCGGCAAGGGATGAACATCGACGGCATCCACCAACTTGCCGGAAAAACTGGTATCCAGATCTTGTTTGAAGGCGGGCGAATAGCTGAAAGCCTGCGAGCCGAAGATTAAGTGGGTGCGTCCCGACCGTGCCAATTCCTGCCGCACCACGTCGGCCACGCGCGCTTGCCACGCGTCAACGTCGGCGGTCGTTGCGGCTGGATTAGCGTTGCCGCCGGGCTCGTTGCAAATCTCGTAATAGACGTTGTCGTAGCGACTGGTTTCTTCAACGATCTTTATCGCGTATGCCAATTGCCTCCCGAGAAGCGATTCGTTGTGGAGCGTGTTGTACTCGTGCCAGGGGATTTTGCCGACGCTCTGGAGATTGTTTTCGGTTCGCAAGGGATTGAGGGCCCACACTCCATCTCCATAGGTGTTGCTGAACAATGTCAGCTCGACCACGATGCCCAGCTCTGAAGCGCGCGAGAGGAAACGGTGCAAGCGGTGGAAATACTCGGGATTCCACTGATTGAGATCGTATTTTGGTTCGCCGTCGATGGCTTTGCCGGGGCCGGTCCGCGGCCAAGGAGTTACAAAGTCCGGCGACTCGGGTTTGCAGGGTGAACTGGGATTACGTGCCGACTGCTGCTCGCGAAACAGCAAGAATGTCCGCGTCATCGTCTGGTGCTTGTCGGCCGCATCGGCGAGATAGCGCTCAAAATCGAACGCCCGGTTGATCACCGACCCGTAATGCTCGGTGGCCGCGAGCAGGATCAGGGGACGATTCCGGAAGAGGAAGTATCGCGGGTTCTCAGGGTGCAGGCTCACCGCGGCAGTCGGCGAGTCAGATTTTTCCACCACCGCGACCCAATCCATGACGGCATCTTTCGGTCCGTGCAACTTGCTTTGGCAAACCGCCTCGCCTGTCCGGTCGGCATGGAGACTTGTCGCTTCGTGAAGTTCACCCGTCCGGGGATCGAACTGGCGAACACGGTAAGCAACTTTGGGATCGAGCTCATGCAAGATAATTGCGTCGGGCCCGGGCACGAATGTCACACGAACCGTGTCCGCGATGCCGGCGGAGTAGGGGACGTCGAATTCTTTGTGCTGATGCGGCGACGGCTTCCACGTGGCCCATTCCGGATGCGGCTGAAATTTCCACCAGGCAAATCGCTCCAAAAGGCCCTTTGCCAACCCCACCTGCCGCGAACCCGCCAACCGCATGGCATCGTCCCATGGCCGCGTGCCCCAATTGCCGCCGTGCGGCA